>JANPKX010000030.1:0-2523 GCA_031426235.1 Alphaproteobacteria bacterium
TGGGGGCCAACGCCTTCGGCAACTTCCGTACGCTGTTGGAGCAAGTCACTCTTCATCCGATGATGGGGATCTACCTGACCTGGCTAGGCAACCAGAAAGAAGACCCCGCAACCGGTCGGAATCCCGACGAAAACTATGCCCGCGAAGTCATGCAACTCATGACCATCGGGCTGTTTCAGCTCAACCCTGACGGCAGCGTGCGGACGGATAGCCTGGCGCGCCCCTTGCCGACCTACACCGCCGACGACGTGTCAGGTCTGGCCAAGGTCTTTACCGGCTACAGCTACTTCGCGGCCAATCCCAATGCGAACGCGTTCCGCGGCAGCAACCTGCCGCCGGACTCTCGCGTCCGATCGATGATCCCCTATCCGACCTTCCATTCGACCAGCGCGAAGAGCTTCCTGGGGGTTTCGATCCCTGCCTCGACGACGCCGAACCCCGCCGGGGACCTGAAGATCGCGCTGGACACCCTGTTCAACCACCCCAACGTCGGCCCATTCATCGGCCGGCAGCTGATCCAGCGGCTGGTGACCAGCAACCCGAGCCCCGCCTACATCGGGCGCGTGACCGCGGTCTTCAATGACAACGGCAAAGGCGTGCGCGGCGACATGTCCGCCGTTGTGCGAGCGATCCTGCTGGATCCCGAGGCGCGCAGCGCCAGCGTTGCCGAGGGCGCCAATTTCGGAAAGGTGCGCGAGCCCGTCGTCCGCGCCGCCAACTGGGCTCGCGCCTTTGGCGCCACGTCGGCGTCAGGCGACTGGTTGATCGCGACCACCAGCGCCAACACCTCGCTGGGGCAGTCGGCGTTGACGGCGCCTTCGGTGTTCAATTTCTTCCGCCCGGGCTATTCGCCGCCCAACACCCGGGTCGGTAACGCGGGCCTGGTGGCTCCTGAGCTGCAAATCGTCGATGAGGTGACGGTCGCGGGCTACCTCAACACCATGCAGACTTTCATCGACACAGGGGCCGGTGTCCGTACCGGCGGCCTTGGAGACGTTCGAACCACCTACCCGGCCGAGGTCGCGCTTGCCACCGACGTCGGCGCCTTGGCCGACCGAGTGAACCTTCTGCTGCTGAACGGCCGGATGTCGGCAACGCTGCGGAACCGGATCGTGGAAGCCACGGGCGCCATACCTCTCCCGTCAACCGGCCCTCAGACGACGGCGCTCACCAACCGGGCGAAGCTGGCGATCTTCATGACCATGGCGTCTTCCGAATACCTGGTGCAGCGATGAGCAGCGCGATGGACCGACGGCATCTGCTGCGCATGGGCGCTTCGCTGGGGGGGCTCGGCGTCGCTGCGCCCTTCGCCTTGCAACTGGCGGCCGCAGGCTCGGCGGCCGGGCAGGCCGCGCCGGACTACAAGGCCCTGGTTTGCGTCTTCCTGTTCGGCGGCAACGACGCGCACAATACGGTGCTCGCCACGGACAGCGACAGTTGGGGGCGCTACTTCGCGACCCGCAACACCGGCTCCGACCCGATCGCTTTGATGCCGGTCGGAACGGCGCCGACCCCTGTCGGGCAGACCAGCTCGATAACCGGCCGGGTTGCCGACCTCGACACCCCCGAGGCCTGGGGCGGCGTCCTGGCCATCACCCCGCGCACCGCCCAGGCGATTCCGGCGGGCACCAGCGCGACCAGCAGAACCTTCGCGCTGCACCCGTTCCTGGGTCCCTTGCAGACGTTGTTCAATCAGGGACGGCTCGCCGTCCTGGCCAATGTGGGCACCCTGATCCAGCCCACGACCAAAACCCAGTACCAGACCCGCTCCGTGCCGGTGCCGAGCAGCCTGTTCTCGCACAACGATCAGCAATCGACCTGGCAGGCGCTATCAACCGAGGGCGCCAGGACGGGGTGGGGAGGGCGTTTTGCCGACCTGCTGGCGTCTGCGAACGGGTCCAACACGCTGTTCACGGCCGTGTCCACCGCCGGCAACGCTGTGTTCCTGTCTGGCCAGTCTGTGGTCCAGTACCAGCTTTCCACCGGCGCGCAGCCGGCGGTCGTCATCACCGGCCAGCAGGGCGCCAACCTGTTCGGCTCGACGCTTGGGCCCAGCCGGGTTCGCGATCTCATCACGGACACCAACCTTACCAACAACTTCGCCGCCGACTATTCCAGCGTGGTGGCGCGCTCGATCAACGCGGCCAACACGGTCAATTCGGCCTTCACCCAGAGCATCGTGACCTCGGTGCCGACCGCCTCGGCCTACACCAACCCGATCACCGGCCGGGTCGAGACCAACCCCCTGGCGCTGCAGCTGCAGACGGTCGCCCGGATGATCGCGTCGAGTTCGATCCTGGGGGTCGGCCGGCAGGTGTTCTTCGTGAGCCTGGGCGGCTGGGACACCCATGACTTTCAAAACACAACTCAGCCGAACCTGCTGGCCAGGGTGGCCCATGCCCTGAGCTATTTCGACGGCGCCCTGGCGAACATTGGCGGCGTTGACCGGCGGGCCCAGGTGACGACGTTCACCGCCTCCGACTTCTCACGGACCATCACCACGAACGGCGACGGCACCGACCA
>JANPKX010000031.1:0-1832 GCA_031426235.1 Alphaproteobacteria bacterium
ATCGCGGTGTAGCCCTTGGCCAGCTGCACCATCACGCCGGCCGAGGCGCTGACCACCAGCATGGCGACCAGCACCAGGGCGATGGCGAGTGTCTTGGGCGCCAGGAAGGCCCAGTCAGGCACGGGCGTGGCGTCGACGAGCTCGTGGGTGCGCCGCTCGCGCTCGCGCCAGACCAGCTCGCCAGCATAGAAGACGGCGACGATCACCACCAGCACGTTGAAGGCGCCGTTCAGGGTCTGGATCACCCAGCGGGTGACGGGATAGAGCGCCGAGCCCTGGAACTCGCCGCCGAAGGTCAGGGCGCCCAGGCTGTTGAACAGGCCCATGGCCAGCAAGACGGCGAACGCGGGGCTCTTGAAGACCTGGCCCATCTCGAACCGGGTGCGCTTGCTGAGCCGGGCCCAGGCCAGCCCCAGACCGCCCTCGCGCGGGTGGGCCAGCGGCTTCATCGCCGGCGGCGGCGCGGTCTCGGTCTTGATGCGCCGCGCGCGGCCGGGCGGCGTCTCGAAGCGGAAGACAAACCCTGCGACCACCAGGAACGCGACCCCCACCAGGATCCAGATCATCCGGTTCCAGAGCAACGGCCCGGCCAGGTCCGGCATCCGGGTATTGGCCTCGGCGGCGGTGAAATAGCGCGTGGCCAGCTCCCAGGCGGCCAAGCCGAACGGCTCGACCAGGGCGGCCAGCTGCAGCTTGTCAGGGTCCTGCAGGGCGATGTTCATGACCAGGTAAGCCACGAGGAAGGCGGCGATGCCGACGTAGGCGCCCATCATCGAGCGGGTCACTGTGGTCAGGGCGAAGACCATGGCCGAGACCAGGAACAACCCCGGCAGGGCCAGGCCGACATAGGCGAAGGCATAGTGGCCGAGCCGGTTGGGGCCCAGGGTCTCGGGATCGAGCCAGGGCATCAGCGAACCGAACCAGATCGCCAGCGGCACCGCCAGGAAGCTCAGGGCCACCGCGGCGAAGGCGCCGGTGAAGCGGCCGAAGAGGTAGTCGAACTTGCGCACGCGCGTGGAGCGGATGATCGGGCCAAAGCCGGTTTCCTCGTCGCGCACGATCACCCCGGCGACGAAGGCCGTGGAGACGAACATGAAGAAGATCGTCATCACCATGACGATCTCGCCCAGGGCGCGGGGGGAGTTCTTGTGGACGTTGCCGCCCGAGCCGATCTGCACGCGGTCGATGCCGACGGCGCCGAACACCAGGGCGAAAAAGATCAGGCTGGCGATCCAGAAGATCGGCTGGCGCAGCTGGTAGCGCAGCTCGAAGGCCGCGATCTTGCCGAACACGGCGGTCAGGCCGCCGCGCGGCGGGAGGCCGACAGGGTCGAGAAGTAGACGTCCTCCAGGCCCCCGGCGATGGGCTCATAGCCGGCTTCTGGACAGACGTCGGCCAGCACGTGGACGATCAGCCGCCCGGTCGCCAGGCGGCTGGCGATCACCTCATGGCGCTGGCGGACGGCCTCAAGGTCGGTCCGGTCGATGGTCTTGCGCCAAAGCCGGCCGTCGAGCGAGCGGGTGAGGTCCTCGGGCGCGCCCTCGGTGAGGATGCGGCCCCCGGCCAGGATGGCCATGCGCGGGCACAGGTCCGACACGTCCTCGACGATGTGGGTGGACAGGATCACCACCACGCTCTCGCCGATCTCGGCCAGCAGGTTGAGGAAGCGGTTGCGTTCCTCCGGATCGAGGCCGGCGGTGGGCTCGTCGACGATGATCAGGCCCGGCCGCCCGATCAGCGCCTGGGCGATGCCGAACCGCTGGCGCATGCCGCCCGAGAAGCCGGCCACCGCCTTCTTGCGCACGTCCCACAGGTTGACCTGCTGCAGCAGG
>JANPKX010000032.1:0-8615 GCA_031426235.1 Alphaproteobacteria bacterium
CCTACCTCGTCGGCAACTTCGTCTTCTCGAACTACCTGCAGCTCCACTTCGTGCCGGGCGTCGGGGAGCTTGCGGTGGTGTGCGGCGCCATGATCGGGGCGCTGCTGGGTTTCCTCTGGTACAACGCGCCACCCGCCCGGATCTACATGGGCGACACCGGCTCGCTCGCCCTGGGCGGGGCGGTCGGAACCATCGCAGTCGCCACGCGTCACGAAATCGTCCTGGCGGTCATCGGAGGGCTCTTCGTCGCCGAACTGCTGTCGGTGGTCATTCAGGTCGCCTGGTTCAAACGCACGGGCCGGCGGATTTTCCTGATGGCGCCGATCCACCATCACTTCGAGAAGCTGGGCTGGTCGGAGTCGACGATCGTGATCCGGTTCTGGATCGTCTCGATCATGCTGGCCCTGGTCGGCCTCGCCACCCTTAAGCTGCGCTAAGGAGGGCCGCGCCAGCGTTATGATCCCGGTCCGTGGTTTCGAGGGCAAGACTGTCGCCGTGTTCGGCCTCGCCCGCACGGGCCTGGCCGCCGCGCGCGCCCTCGCCGCCGGGCGGGCCAAGGTGGCGCTCTGGGACGACAATCCGCGCACCCGCCAGGCCGCCGCCGCCGAGGGCTTCGCGCTCACCGACCTCACCACGGCCGATTGGGGCGACTTCGCCGCCCTCATGCTCTCGCCCGGCGTCCCGCTGACGCATCCCAAGCCCCACTGGACCGTCGAGAAGGCCAAGGCCGAGGGCGTCGAGATCCTGGGCGACATCGAGCTGTTCGCCCGCACCGTGAACGCCGCGCCAGAGCACAAGCGGCCCAGGATCATCGGCATCACCGGCACCAACGGCAAGTCGACGACCACCGCGCTGATCGGCGATATCTGCGCCGAGGCGGGGCGCGACACACGCATCGGCGGCAACATCGGCACCGGCGTGCTCAGCCTGGACGACATGCACGGCGGCGCGGTCTATGTGCTGGAGCTGTCGTCCTACCAGCTCGACCTGACGTCCAGCCTCAAGCCGGACGTGGCCATAATCCTCAACATCTCGCCCGATCACCTGGACCGCCACGGCGGGATGGAGGGCTATGTGGCGGCGAAGCGACGGATCCTGGCCAACCAGGACAAGGGCGATACCGCGGTCATCGGCGTCGACGACGCGTGGGGCGCCCAGATCTGCACCGAGATCACCGCCGCCAACCGGCGCAGCATCGTGTCGATCTCGGCCAGCAAGGCGATGGGGCGCGGCGTCTATGCGCTGGATGGCCTGCTCTACGACGCGACCGGCGACCGGGCCGTCGAGGTTGCGGATTTGAAGCGGGCCCGTTCACTGCCTGGTCGGCACAACTGGCAGAACGCAGCGGCGGCCTATGCGGCGGTTCGCGGCTTGGGCATCGACGCCGCCCAGGCGGCCCGCGCCCTGCAGACCTTCCCTGGCCTGGCGCACCGGATGGAGACCGTCGCCACGATCGGCAAGGTTCGGTTCGTCAACGACAGCAAGGCCACCAACGCCGACGCCGCGCGCCAGGCGCTTTCGAGCTATCCCAAGGTCTACTGGATCGCCGGCGGCCAGGCCAAGGCGGGCGGCATCGACGATCTGGCCGACCTGTTCCCCCGCGTGATCAAGGCCTACCTGGTCGGCGAAGCTGCGCCCGCCTTCGCCGCGAGCCTGGAGGGACGGACGGCAAACGTGACCAGCGGAACCCTTGAGGCCGCGGTACAGGCCGCCTTCGCCGACGCCGCCAAGACCGGCAAGGAGGCTGTCGTCCTCCTGTCCCCGGCCGGCGCCTCCTTCGACCAGTTCGCCGACTTCGAACAGCGCGGCGAGGCCTTCCGCAGCGCGGTGCAGGGGTTGGCCGGTAAGAGCGCGCCATGAACGATCAAAGAGCCCATCGGCGCCTACGCGAGATCGCCCCATGACCACCGCCAGTAACGCGCACGCCTTCCCGCGGTCCGACCGCTCGCCGCTGGGCGTGTGGTGGTGGACGGTGGACCGCTGGATGCTGGGCGTGGTGGCCGTGCTGATTGCCATCGGCGTCGTGGTGTCCTTTGCGGCGAGCCCCGCGGCCGCGGCGCGAATGAACATCGGCGACCCCTTTCACTTCGCGGTGCGACAGTGCGTCTTCGCCGGGGGCGCGGCCTTCATCCTTGTGGCGACCTCGATGCTGGACGTCAGGGGCACGCGGCGGGCCGCCTTCTTCATCTGGATCGCGGCCATCGCGGTGATGATCGCCCTGCCGTTCATCGGTCACAACGCCAAGGGGGCGACCCGATGGCTCGAATTCGGCGGATTCACCTTCCAGCCGTCGGAATACATGAAGCCGGCCCTGGTGATCCTGGTCGCCTGGATGTTCTCGGAGGGGCAGAAGGGGCAGGGGGTGCCGGGCGTCTCGATCGCCTTCGCCCTCTTCGGCGTCTCGGTGGGCCTCCTGCTGATCCAGCCGGACGTCGGCCAGACCGTGCTGATCACCGTGGCGTTCGGGGCCGCGTTCTGGATGGCCGGCGTGCCGATGTCGTGGGTGATGCTGCTGGGCGCCACGGCGATCACCGGCCTGGGCTCGACCTATTTCCTGTTTCCGCACGTGCAGAGCCGCGTCGATCGCTTCTTTTCGCCCGAGAAGGCTGACACCCATCAGGTGGACGCCGCCGCGGTGGCGCAAGCGGCTGGCGGCCTCTTCGGCCGTGGCCCGGGCGAGGGCGTGATGAAGCGCCACGTGCCGGACCTGCACACCGACTTCGCGGCCTCGGTGGGGGCGGAGGAATTCGGCCTCGTCTTCCTGCTAGTCGTGATCTCGCTGTTTGCCTTCGTGGTGGTGCGCGGCCTGCAAAGGGCCATGAAGCTGAGCGATCCCTTCGAACAAGTCGCCGCAGCGGCCCTCTTCGTTCTGGTCGGCCAGCAGGCGATCATCAATCTGGCGGTGAACCTCAACATGATGCCAACCAAGGGCATGACGCTGCCGTTCATCTCCTATGGCGGCTCCTCGATGCTGGCGATGGGTCTGACGCTGGGCTTCGCCCTGGCGCTGACCCGGCGGCGGCCTGGGGCCTATGCGCAGGGCGAGGGCCTGGCCAAGGCCGGAGCCTACTCCTGAGGATCGCCCGATGACGCGCCGCATCGCCGTGGTCGCCGCCGGGGGTACGGGCGGACACCTGTTTCCCGCCCAGGCGCTGGCCGAGGCGCTCATCGCCCGCGGCTGGGGCATCGTGCTGGCGTCAGACGAGCGGGTCGCGGGCCTTGCGCAGGATTTTCCTGCAGAGCGCCGTATTGGCCTGTCGGCGGCCACCTTTAAGCCGGGCGACCCGATCGGCATGCTGCGCGCCGGCTTTGCGGTGACGCGCGGGGCGCTGCAGGCCCGGGCCGCGTTCCATGAGATCAAGCCCGCCGTCGTGGTTGGCTTCGGCGGCTACCCGTCCGCACCCGCCTTGGTCGCGGCCGTGCTGGACCGCCGCCCCACCGTGATCCACGAACAGAACGCGGTGATGGGGCGCGCCAACCGCGTGCTGGCGCCCTGGGTCAAGACGGTGGCCTGCGCCTTCCCAACTCTGAAGAAGGCGCCCGAGAAGGTCGCTGCCCGCGCCGTCGTCGTCGGCAATCCCGTGCGCCCGCCGATCCGCGTCCTGGCCGACCTGGCCTATCAGCCTCCGGAACCGGACGGTCCCATCCGCCTGCTGGTGACCGGCGGCAGCCAAGGGGCGCGCCTGTTGTCCGAACTGGTCCCCGAGGCGGTCAAGGCGCTGCCGGAAGACCTGCGCGCGAGGCTGATCGTCCAGCAGCAGACCCGGGCCGAGTCCATGAACACCGCCCGACGCATATACCGCGACGCGTTGGTGGACGCCGAGATCGCCCCCTTCTTCCGCGACATTGCCAGTCGGCTGCGCGACGCCCACCTGGTGATTGGCCGGGCCGGGGCGGGCACGGTCTGCGAGTTCGCCGTGGCGGGAAAACCTTCGATCCTGGTGCCGCTCGCCATCGCGCTGGACGACGACCAGGGCCAGAACGCCAAGCTTCTGGCCGATGCCGGCGGCGCCGAGATCGCCCGCGAGGCGCAGTTGACCGTCGGTAGCCTTTCGAACGCCCTGGCGACCCTGTTGACCGACCCGCAGCGCCTGGCCCGCATGGCGGCCGCCGCCCGCGCGGTGGCGATCCCGGATGCAGCGGAACGACTGGCGGATGTGGTGGAGCAGACGGCCGCTGACCAGTTCGGTACGCAATGACCAACCGGCGCCCACTCGAGCCCAGGCAGCTTCGCCGCTGAACTCATCCGGACTTCCGCTCGGCGGAGCATCGGCTTATCCACCAAGTATGAACCGACGCCCCGTCCCCTTCGAAATCGGCCCCGTGCACTTCATCGGCATCGGCGGCATCGGCATGAGCGGGATCGCCGAGATCATGATGCGCACCGGCTACACGGTGCAGGGCTCTGACGCCAAGGCCAGCGCCAACACTGAGCGGCTGGAAAAGCTGGGCGCGAAGATCTTCATCGGCCAGGACCCGGCGAACGTCGAGGGCGCCTATGCGGTCGTCTATTCCACGGCGGTGAAGGCCGATAATCCGGAGATGGTGGCGGCGCGGGAGCGGCGCCTGCCGCTGGTTCGCCGGGCCGAAATGCTGGCCGAGTTGATGAGGTTGCAGTTTTCCGTGGCGGTCGGCGGGACGCACGGCAAGACCACCACCACCTCGATGATCGCCGCGCTGCTGGACGCCGGGGGGCTGGATCCGACGATCGTCAACGGCGGGATCATCAATGCCTATGGCACCAACGCCAAGGTGGGCACGGGCGACTGGATCGTGGTCGAGGCCGACGAGAGCGACGGCACCTTCCTGAAGCTGAAGTCGACCGCCGCCGTGGTGACCAACATCGACCCGGAGCATCTGGACCACTACGGCGACTTCGAAGCGGTCAAGAAGGCGTTCCGAGACTTCGTGGAGAACATCCCGTTCTATGGCTTCGCGGCGGTCTGCACCGACCATGCGGAGGTCCAGGCCATGGCAGCGCGAGTCGAGAACCGGCGGCTGGTCACCTATGGCGTCAACCCTCAGGCCGAGGTGCGCGCCGAGAACATCACCATGGGGCCGGACGGGGCGCGTTTCGACGTGCTGATCCGGCCGCGCGAGGGCGACATCCAGCGCATGGTCGACCTACACCTGCCGATGGCGGGCCATCACAATGTCCTGAATTCACTGGCGGCGGTGGCCGTGGCGCGCGAGCTCGGCCTGGACGAGGCGGCGATCCGCAAGGGGCTGGCCGCCTTCGCAGGGGTGAAGCGGAGGTTCACGACGACGGGCGTCTCCGGCGGGGTGCGGGTGATCGACGACTATGGGCACCACCCCGTGGAGATCGCCTCGGTGCTGAAGGCGGCGCGCGCGGTCACGTCCGGCAAGGTGATCGCGGTGGTGCAGCCGCACCGCTACTCCCGGCTACGCGACCTGTTCGACGAATTCTGCGCCTGCTTCAACGATGCCGACACGGTGATCGTCGCGGATGTCTATGCCGCTGGCGAGGCTCCACTGGAGGGCGCCAGCCGCGAGACCCTGGTCGAGGGCCTGCGCCGCTACGGCCATCGCCGGGTGCTGGCCCTGAGCGCGCCGGACGCCTTGGCGGGGCTGGTGCGGGACGAGGCGGCCCCGGGCGATCTGGTCGTGCTGCTCGGCGCAGGCGACATCACCACGTGGGCCTATGCGCTGCCGGGCGAACTGGACGCTTTGGCCGCGTGAGCGACTTTCGCGATCAACTGCCGAAAGTGCGGGGCCGGCTGCTGCGCGACGAGCCGCTGGGGCCGTTCACTTGGTTTCGGGTCGGGGGCGCGGCGGACGTGCTGTTCCTGCCAGCGGATGCCGAGGACCTGGCCGCTTTCCTGGCCGCCCTGCCGGCGCAGGTCCCCGTGAGCGTCCTGGGCGTCGGTTCGAACGTGATCATCCGCGACGGCGGCGTCGAGGGCGTGGTGATCCGCTTGGCGGGCCGCGTCTTCGCGGGCGTCGAGGCCAAGGACGACACGCTGGTCGCCGGCGCCGGGGCCCTCGACGCCGCGGTGGCGCGGGCGGCGGCCAAGGCGGGGCTGGCGGGGCTGGAATTCTACGCAGGCATCCCCGGCACGATCGGCGGCGCCCTGACCATGAATGCCGGCTGCTATGGCGCCGAGACCAGGGACGTGCTGGTCAGCGCCTGGGGCTACGACCGCGGCGGACAACGGCGGGACTTCAGTCTCGCCGACTTCGGCTACACCTACCGTCACTCCGAGGCGCCCGGCGACATCATCTGGATTGAGGCGACCTACCGCGGCGCGCCCGACGATCCGGCCGCTGTGCAGGCGCGAATGGATGAGATCACCGCGCGACGGGAGACGACCCAGCCGATCCGCGAGAAGACCGGCGGCTCTACGTTCAAGAATCCGCCGGGCCACTCGTCCTGGAAACTGGTCGACGAGGCGGGCTGGCGCGGCAAGCCGTTCGGCGGGGCGATGTTCTCGGACCTGCATTCGAATTTCATGATCAACACCGGCGATGCGACCGCCGCCGACCTGGAGGGCCTGGGCGAGGCGGTTCGCGCGGACGTGCGGACGAAGATGGGCATCCACCTGCAATGGGAAATCCGGCGCATCGGCCGGGCATAGGGGCTTGACCGCGCGCGGGCGGACGGGAACGCTCCTCTCATGCGCACCGCCCTCTGTCTCGCCGCCGTCCTCGCTCTGATCGTCGCCGCGCCTACTGCGGCGCAGGATCTCGCGAAGGGCGCCTTGGCGATCCGCGACAAGGCCCTGACCGACACCACTGCGTGGGATGTCGTGGAATCCCTCACCACCGAAGTTGGCCCCCGGATGGTCGGATCGCCCGCCATGGTCCGGGCCCGCGACTGGGGCGTGGCCAAGCTGAAGGCGCTGGGCTTCGAGAACATCAAGGTGGAGCGTTTCACCACCCCCGCCTGGTCGCGGGGCGCCGAGAGCGCCGAGGTCGTCGGACCTTGGCCGCAGAAGTTGGCGATCCTGGGCATCGGCGGCTCGTCGCCCACCCCAGCCGGCGGGATCACCGCGCCGATCGTGCTGTTCGCCAGCTACCAGGGCCTGCTGGACGCGCCGGTCGGCTCGCTCAGCGGCAAGATCGCCGTGGTCACCCAGGCCATGGGCCGCACCCAGGACGAGAGCAGCTACGCCTACAACGGCGCGCTGCGCCGCCAGGGCCCGGTCGAGGCGGCCAGGCGCGGGGCTCTGGCCTACATGACCCGCTCGCTCTCCACCGACGACACGCGTTTGCCGCATACGGGGACAGGGAACCCGGGCGGCATCCCGGCGGCGGCGTTGTCGACGGTCGACGCGCAACTGCTGGAACGGATGGTGGCGCGCGGCAAGCCCGTGGTGGTGCATCTGGAGATGGCGTCCAGCGTCAATCCTGCCGCCGAGGCGTGGAACATCTCAGGCGAAATCCGTGGCCGCGAAGCGCCAGACGAGGTGCTGGTGGTGGGCGGCCACCTCGACAGCTGGGACCCCGGAACCGGCGCCATCGACGACGCCTCAGGCATCGCGATCACCACGGCGGCCGCCAAGCTGGTCGGCGACATGGGGCGGCCCCGCCGCACGATCCGCGTGGTCATGTGGGGCTCGGAAGAGCAGGGCGGGTCCAGCGCCGCCTACGCGGCCGCGCACAGGGACGAGGCGGCGGGGATCGTGGTGGCGGGGGAGAGCGACGCGGGGCCAGGGCGGATCTGGAAGCTCAGCCTGCCGCGTGGCGGGGCGGCGCATCCTGCGATGACCGCCTTCAAGGCCACGCTACCGGCGCTCAAGGTTGCCGTCGATACCGCGCCGCCGCGGTTTGGCGGGGCCGACATTGTGGGGTTGATCGGGCAGGGTGTCCCGTTCGTCGACTTCATCAACGATGCCAGCCGCTACTTCGACTTGCACCACTCGGCGGACGACACCCTGGACAAGATCGAGCCGGCGGATCTGGCTCAGAACGTCGCGGTGTGGGCGAGCTTCCTGTACACCACCGCCAATTCGGATGTGGATTTCCGGAGCGCCCTGGCGCCGTAACACGACGCGCCGTTGACCGGACCGGCGCCGTCCGCCGCCGCGCGCTAATGTGGCGGCCAAGGCGGTCACACACGATCAGGAGTTCAAGCGGATCGCGCGCGTCGGGTCGCGGCCGTTGTTGTTGATCTGCCTCATGGCGCTTGCGCCTGCGCGCGCGCATAACTTCGCGATGCCGGATGGAACTGCCACGGCCCGCCGCTTCTGGCCAAAACTCGCGACGACACTGGCCGAAGGTTATGGGCTGGACACTTTGCGCCGGGACGCCATGGCGGGCCTCACCGTCGCCATCCTGGCGTTGCCGCTTTCCATGGCCATCGCGGTGGCTTCCGGCGTGTCGCCGGATCGCGGCCTCTACGCCGCCATCATCGGCGGTTTTCTGGTCTCGGCGCTCGGCGGCAGCCGCTACCAGATCGGCGGCCCGGCGGGCGCCTTCATCGTGCTGGTCGCCGCCACTGTGGCGAGGCTGGGAATTGACGGTCTGATCCTGACAGTTGCGCTTTCGGGCGCCATGCTGACCTTGATCGGGGTGCTCCGGCTGGGGTCCTTGATCCGCTACATTCCCCATGCCGTGACCGTCGGCTTCACAAGTGGCATCGCGGCGACGATCCT
>JANPKX010000033.1:0-2284 GCA_031426235.1 Alphaproteobacteria bacterium
CCAGCGCCCTGATCGGCAAGTGGCACCTGGGCCATGTCGCGCCCCACTGGCCGCCGACCGTCTACGGCTTCGACCGCTTCTACGGCCTGCCCTACAGCCACGATATGCGGCCTCTAGCGCTGTACGAGACAGACGAAGCGGGCCTTCACGCCGACGAGGGGCGCGTGGATTTCGCCACCCTGACGCAACGGTTCTTCGAGCAGACGCTGGCATTCGCGCAGGAGAATCAGGACCGGCCGTTCTTCGTGCTGCTGGCCCTGACCGCGCCGCACATACCGCTGGTTCCCAACCCCGCCGATCTGACCGGCTCGCCCGCCGGCGCCTATGGCGAGGTGGTCGAGGAGATCGACCTCAACGTCGGGCGGCTGATCGACCGCCTCAAGGCCAATGGTCTGGATAACAACACCCTGGTCATCTTCACCTCCGACAACGGACCTTGGTTTGAGGGCTCATCCGGGCCGTTCCGCGATCGCAAGGGCGGCTCGGCCTGGGACGGTGGCTTCCGCGTCCCCTTCATCGCCCGCCAGCCGGGGCGGATCCCCGCCGGCCATGTCGCCCGCGGCCTCTCCAGCAACCTGGACCTGCTGCCCACGCTGCTCAGCCTCGCAGGGCTGCCAGTACCCGGTGGCGTGGAGCTGGACGGCCGGGATGTCTCCGCCATGCTGACGGGAGGTGAGGCCTCGCCCAATGAGGAGATCCTGTTGTTCAACAATAACCACGTGGCGGCGGTTCGAACCGAGCGCTGGAAGCTCGTCGCGCGGTCCTACTACCGAACCTACGACGTGCCGCTGGACCAATTGCCACTGCTGTTCGACATGCAGGCCGACCCGGGCGAGACCTACAGCATCGCGCGCAACCACCCGGACGTGCTGGCCGACATGCGGTCGAGGCTGGAGCGCGCCCGCGCAAAGTTTGAGCCGATAGCGCTGCAGTTCCCGCCGCACGTGGTGCCGGCCAGCGCCGCCGATCACATCGACTAGACGAAGTCGAAGCGGACCTGTGAGCGGCCGAAATCCAGGGCCACCTGTTCGAACTGCGAGAGCAGGTCCATGCCGAGCACCAGGGCCGGCGTGTCCTTCAGGCCCCAGACGTCGAAGACATGCATGTCGGCGTGGGTCACCGCGACATTGCCCAGGTGCAGGCCGCCCAGCCGCAGGAAGGGCAGGAACACCTGCTCGCCGGTGAACGCCTCGCCCGCCAGGGTTTCCATGCGCACGTACTGAGGCGGCGCAATCGGGCCGCGGCGGCGCGATTCCAGGCGCCTCACCACGTCGCGCAGGTGGCGGTTGCACAGGCTGCCCTGCGCGCCGGAGTCCAGGATGGCGCTGATCTTCGTGCCCTGCATATCGGCATCGACGATCGTCAGCTGTCCCTTGCGGCGTCGCGCGGGCACCACCACCACGGAACCCTCCTCGCCCTGGTCGGGACGCGAGGCGGTGATCTCCATCCGCTTGCCCTTGAAATCCAGCACGAGCCGCTGGCCCTTCAGCCAGTCCACGCCCAGCACGCCATCGACGTCCGCGCCTTTGATGGGCAGGGACGGGGCCCGCACGTTGCGGCGGTTGCGCGAACCGACGCGCAGTTCGGCCAGCCGCACCATCGGCCGCAGGCGCACGCCGACGACAGTGTGCACTTTGGTGGTGTCCTCGGTCTTCAGCGAGAGTTGCTCAGCCAGCCGGTTGGAGACGCAACTGATGTTCGCGCCAGTATCCATCAGGAATTGAAACGGGCCCTGGCCGTTGATGCTCACCGGAGCCAGCATGTGCTCGTAGCGCCCGCGCGTGGTCTCGACCTCGGCGTTCGGTTCTTCGGCATCAGGGATCTCGACCAGGGGCTGGTCCAGAGGCGTGGCGGCGGCGGCGGGCAGGGCCCCGGCGCCCACGGCCAGCAATCCAAGGGCCGCGCCTCTTCGGGTCGGTGACACGATCGCCAGCTCCTTCTCCAGTTGCAGCGTCAGGATATCACCGTTCGGGATCGGCAGCCATCAGCGCGGCAACCTTGCCTCAACCGAATCGGCTGCAGGCTAGGGCCATGGACCGTCGAACACTCATCGCCGCTGGGCTCGCCGCCGCTGCACCCTTCGCCGCCCGGGCCGCCGCGGAAAAGAAAGACGCCAAGGAAGGGAAGAGCGATGTCGGCCAGTATGTCGATCTGCAGCCGGTCGGCCTGCCCATCGTCTCCAAGGGCGCCTTGGTGAACTATGTCTTCGTCTATGTGCGGATCAATCTAACCAATGCGGCGAACGTGGCTCGCCTGCGAGGCATGGAACCGATGTTCCGCGACG
>JANPKX010000034.1:0-3849 GCA_031426235.1 Alphaproteobacteria bacterium
GATGACGTTCTCGCCCTCTATCACTGGCGTCCAACCGAATCGCGTCAGGCCGTCGAGCAGCGCCTTGATGCCGCCGGGTGCATAGGGCACCGGCCCGTGGTCAGCCAGGCGGAAGACGAACTTCTCGTGCTCGGCGCCGCATCGCCACTGGCTGGCCGGCTTGGCCCCCTCGGCCATCCACTGCACCAGGTCTTCGAAAACCAGCGGACGGTCGTCGCAGGCGGTTTCGGCCATCTTAAGTCTCTCCCCGGCCACAACGCCGTCACGCCTGGTCGGGACCCGCGCGGCCGCGTCTTTACGCCGTTAGGATAGGTGGGCGCAATTCGCAGAAGCTCAAGAGCGCCAGTCTCCGACCGCAGCTTGCCACAGCGTCAAGGCGCTGATCGCCGCGGTGTCGGCGCGCAGGATGCGGGGCCCCAGGCTCGCGGGGACGGCGAAAGGCAGGGCGCGCAGGTGCTCCCGCTCGGACGGGGAGAACCCGCCTTCTGGGCCGATCAGGATCGCCCACGCCCCGCCCCCCTCGACCGAGAGCGCTTGCAGGACGGGCGGCGCGTCGCCGGCCTCATCACAGAACAGCAGCCGCCGGCCCGACTCCCAGTCGGCCAGCAGCCGGTCCAGCTTCCGCGCCTCATCGATCTGCGGCACGTCGAGCCGCCCGGTCTGCTCGGCGGCCTCCGTCGCGATGATCCGCAGTCTCTCGATGCGCACATGGTCGGCGTTGGTGCGCTCCGTCAGCACCGGCTGCACCCGAGCCGCGCCCAGCTCGGCCGACTTCTCGACGATGGTCTCCAGCCGCGCGCGCTTCACCACGGCGATGATGAGGTGCAGGTCGGGACCGACGGTCTGGGGGCGGGTCTGGGCCTCCAGCGACAGCGTGACCGATCGCTTGCCGACGGTCGCAAGGCGCGCGCGCCACTCGCCGTCGCGGCCGTTGAACACCGCGACCTCATCGCCGACGGCCTGGCGCATCACCGCCGCCAGATAGCGGCTCTGCCCCTCGTCGAGGGCGATTTGCGCGCCGGGCGCCAGATCGTGCGGAACATGCAGCCGGATCATTGGCTCCTGATACCAATCCCGGGCATGATGCCGCCATGGCCAAATCCGACGACGACCTCGAAGACCTGCAGATCGCCCTGGTCCGCTACCAGCAGCACGCCATCGAGACTGGCGGCCGCGACGTGGTGATCCTCGAAGGCCGCGACACCGCGGGCAAGGACGGGGCGATCAAGCGCATCACCGAACACCTCTCGGTGCGCCAGACCCGCGTCGTGGCGCTGCCCAAGCCTACCGAGCGTGAGCGCAGCCAGTGGTATTTCCAGCGCTATGCCGCGCACCTGCCAGCGGCGGGCGAGCTCGTGATCCTGAACCGCTCCTGGTACAACCGCGGCGGCGTCGAGCCGGTGATGGGCTTCTGCACCGAGCAGGAGCACAAATCCTTCCTGAATGAGGCGCCGCTGTTCGAGAACATGCTGCTCGACAGCGGCATCCGGCTGGTCAAACTCTGGTTGGACATCTCGCGGGAGGAACAGGCCTCACGCCTGAAGGCCCGACTCACCGATCCCCTGAAGGCGCTGAAGGTCAGTCCCCTGGACGCCGTCGCCCAGGAGAAGTGGGACGACTATTCCAAGGCCCGCGACGAGATGCTGACCCGCACCCACACGGATGCGGCGCCTTGGGGCCTGGTGCATACCGACAAGAAGCCCAAAGCCCGCGCCAACATCATCCTCCAACTGCTGAAGTCCCTGGCGCCGGAGGCCGTGGCCAAGGGCGTGGCGGATCCGGACCCCAAGATCGTGACAAGGTTCGACGCCAGCGCGCTTACCGATGGACGGCTCGCCCGATAACCCGGGTCGATTTGCGCGAATGCCAGTCTGTTCCGTCGCCGTCGAGAGCGGGCGTCGCGCATTAACCATCCCTTAACCGTGATTGTTCGGTCTTTGTTCGGGCGCTAGCGTGGCCGTTGTGATTCCGTCGGAGCCGTCGCGATGAAAACCATCCTCACCGCCGGCGAGGCCAGAGGCATAGCCCTGGCCGCGCAGGGGTTCGGCGGCGACCGTACGGGCGAGGTGCGCCGGCGGCAGCTTACCCGGCTGGTTGAACGCCTGGGCGTGGTTCAGATCGACTCCGTCAATGTGGTCTCGCGCACCCACTACCTGCCCGCCTTCTCCCGCCTGGGCGCCTACCCCCGGGAAGCGCTGGAGGACATCGCCTGGGCCAAGAAGCGGCCACTGTTCGAATACTGGGGCCACGAGGCCTCGCTGCTGCCACTGAGCGCCCAGCCGCTGCTGCGCTGGCGGATGGAGGACGCGCGCGAGGGCGTCGGCGTCTGGAAGGGCGTCGCGCGTTTCCTGCGTGAGCGGCGCGCGTTCGTGGACGGCGTCCGCGACGTCATCGCCGATCGCGGCCCGATGTCGGCCTCCGAGCTCGAGATCGGGGCCAAGGGCGCCGGCGGATGGTGGGGCTGGAGCGAGGCCAAGCGAGCCGTCGAATGTCTGTTCTGGGCGGGTGAGCTGACCACCGCCACCCGGCGCGGGACGTTTGAGCGGGTGTATGGCCTGCCGGAGAAGGTGTTGCCAAAAGCGACGTGGGAGACGCCGACCCCGCCGCGCGACGAGGCTCAACGTCAGCTCTACCGCATCGCCGGCCGCGCCATGGGCGTCGCCACCGCCCGCGACCTGCGCGACTACTTCCGGATGCCGGTGGAGGGGGCCAAGGCGCGGATCGCCGAGCTGGTCGAGGCCGGCGACCTGCTCCCGGTCACGGTGAAGGGCTGGCGCGACCCGGCCTATCTGGACCCCGCGGCGCGACGCCCGCGCCGGATCAAGGGCGCGGCCCTGTTGTCGCCGTTCGACAACCTGATCTGGTTTCGCGAACGCACCGAGCGGATGTTCGGCGTGCGTGTGCGGCTGGAGATCTACACGCCCGCCGAGAAGCGCCAGCACGGCTACTACGTGTTGCCGTTCCTGGAAGACGACGCCATCACCGCCCGTGTCGACCTGAAGGCCGACCGCAAGGCCGGTGTCCTGATCGTCCAGTCCGCCCACGCCGAACCCTGGGCCAGCGACGAGACGCCCGTACAGCTGGCTGCCGAGCTCCGCCGCATGGCTGGCTGGCTGGGCCTGCAGAGCGTCCGCATCGAACGCCGCGGCGACTTGGCGGGGGCGCTGGAAGGGACCGCAAAAAACTAGTCGCCCCTCCACCGCCTTCGGCGGTCCCCCTCCCCGCCAAGCGGGGAGGACCAACAGCACCTGCGTCCCTAGTCCTCCCCACATTGTAGGGAGGGGGACCACGCGAAGCGTGGTGGAGGGGAGCCCGGCCCTACGCCACCCCCTCCGTCACCGCATGCAACCGCGCGTAGGCGCCGCCCTGTTTCACCAGGTCGGCATGGCGGCCTTCCTCGACAATCCGGCCGTCGTCGAAGACCAGGATGCGGTCCGCCCCGCGGATGGTCGACAGGCGGTGGGCGATGACGATGGTGGTGCGGCCCGCCATCAGCTCCTCCATCGCCTGCTGGACCAGCCGCTCAGTCTCCACATCCAGCGACGAGGTGGCCTCGTCCAGCACCAGGATCGGCGCATCAGCCAGGAAGGCCCTGGCGATCGCAACCCGCTGCCGCTCGCCGCCGGAGAGCTTGACGCCGCGCTCGCCCACCAGGGTGTCGTACCCTTTCGGCAGGCGGGCGATGAACCCCTCCGCGCGGGCGCGCTTGGCCGCGAGCGCCACCTCCTCCAGCGTCGCGTCCGGCCGCGCATAGCTGATGTTCTCCGCCAGCGGGCGGTGGAACAGGGCCGGGTCCGGGGGCACCACGGCGATGGCGCGCCGCAGCGAGCCCGGACCCACCAAGGCCAC
>JANPKX010000035.1:0-4168 GCA_031426235.1 Alphaproteobacteria bacterium
CCGCCGCCTGCGCCTTCGCCCTGGCGACGCCGGTCCTGGCGCAGGAGGCGACCCCGCTCGACGATATGGCCATGGACACCGCACGTGGCGGTCTTCGAACCCCTCAGGGCCTCGAAATCGGCTTCGGCGCGTCCGTGAAGACCTACGTCGATGGACGTCTCGCGCTCGAGACCAAGCTGACCTGGACCGAGGCCGGCGCGGTCTCGGAGCGCACCTTTGTGTCGGACGACGCCAAAGCGCTGACGCCGGGCGCAGAGACAGCCGCGCGCGGACCGGTGACCATCGCGCCCGGCGCCCAGGTGATCCACGACCTTACGGAAAACGGCATCGCTGGGGTTCTGCTCAATACCGGCAACGACCGCACCATCCGCCAGGACGCGGACATCACGCTGCAGTTGCCACAACTGCCCGACCTGCAGTTGCAAGCCATGCGCGAGCGCGTCGGGCGGGCCCTCGAAAGCCTCAGCCCCCAGGCCGCGGGCTTCGGGAAATAGCCTCAACACACAAAGGATCGACCGCCCGATGACCCCACCGCGACCTGCCCGCCCGCGCACGATGCTCACGTCTGGCGCGCTGGCGCTCAGCCTCGCCTATGGCTCAGCGGCCGTGGCGTCCGAATCGGACCGGATGGCCCGGGTCGAGGCGCAGATTGCAGAGCAGGCGCGGCGGATCGCGGCCCAGGACGAGCGGCTGCGCCTCCAGCAGGTGACGATTGACGCCCTCAAGGCCGAACGCGACCAGGTGCTGTCCGCCCTGCGCGCCACTGGGGCCGGACCCGCGATGGCGGGCGCGATCCAGGCGTTTGCCGCCGTTGATCAGATCCCGAACGCGGTCACCGAGCTTCCCGCGGGACCGGTGGGCGAGGCGCCGCGAACCTCACCGCCGGCGACCGTCACAGCCCTGCCTCCGGCGATGAACGTGCTGACCCCCCGCGGCCGGCTCATTCTGGATCCTTCGCTCGAGTATGTCCGCACCAGCAACAACCGCTTGGTGTTCCGGGGCGTCGAGATCGTACCGGGCATCCAGCTGGGCGTGATCGAGGCCAGCGACGTGGCGCGCGATACCGCCGTCGCCACGGTCGCGGTGCGCTACGGCCTGGCCGATCGGCTGGAGGTCGAGGCCCGGGTCCCTTACGTCTACCGGCACGACCGGCTCAGCCTCCTGGCGCGCGCCACGCCCGAGTCCGAGCCCATCCAGCAAACCCTCAATGAGGACAGCCTCGGCGACATCGAGGTGGCGGCCCGTTACCAGCTGAATTCCGGGCGTGGCGGCAAGCCGATCTTCGTGGCCAACACGCGCCTGAAGTCCCCGACCGGGATCGGCCCCTTCGATGTGCGTTTCGATGAGAATGGGGTGTCACAGGGTCTTGCCACCGGCTCAGGGTTCTGGAGCCTCGAGGGCGGCGTCACCATGATCTATCCGACCGAGCCGGCCATCATCTTCGGCGGACTTACCTACCTGCACAACTTCGCACGCGACATCGACCGGACGCTTGGCCCGGCGCGGGTGGGCCGCGTCGATCCAGGCGATTCGATCGGCGCTCAGGCCGGGTTTGGCTTGTCGCTCAACCCCCGTCTTTCGGTCTCGTTCGGCTACAGCCACAACTACATCTTCCCGACCAAATCCCAGATTGGGGGGGAGCAGCAAAAGTCCCGCAGCCTCCAGGTCGGCAGTATGTTGATGGGCTGGTCGTTCCGGTTCTCGGACCGCTTGACGCTCAACAACAGCTTTGAGTTTGGCGTCACCAACGAGGCGCCGGACCTAAGGGTTGTGCTGCGCGCGCCGTTCCGGTTCTAGATCGCGCGCCGCGGAGACATATCGCGACGCGGCAACGGCGCTGACGGCGGCAGGTCGGGCGGCTCGGCGGCGCGCGACGTAAAGGCTCTTCGACCCGACCCCCCCATCGAGAATCTCGGCCAACTGTGCGCGGGCCCGGTTCACGCGGCTTTTCACCGTGCCGACGGCACAACCGCACGAGGCCGCTGCCTCCTCGTATGTACATCCCGCCGCGGTCACCAGAAGCAAGGCTTCCCGGGTCGCCGGCGACAGCAGTTCAATCGCCGCCAGCAGCTCTGCATAGGCCAGGCACCACTCCTGCTGGGCTTCGGAGACGAGCTCGCCGGCGAACTTGCCATCGACGTCCTGAACCGTGGACCGGCCGCTACGCGCCTGGTTCAGGAACTCGTTCCGCAGGATCGTGAACAGCCAGGCCCTGAGGTTGCTGCCTGGCGTGTAGCCTTGGCGATAGCGCATCGCGCGCACAAACGTGTCCTGCACGAGGTCGTCTGCCTCCGCCGTCCGCCCGAGAAGGCCGACGGCGTAGGCGCGGAGCCGGGGAAGGAGCACGACGAGCTCGTCGCGAAACGTGTCAGCCACACTACAACCCACCGCTTGTCCAACTAAGGTTCCTGCAGACAGAGCATTTCTCAAATGGCAAAGCTGTCGGAAGGTTCCAGTCTAAAACGTACGATGTGAAGATCAGAATAGATGAGCTTGACCGCGAACTATCTCATCAACCGGAATTATTGCGGTTTTTTACAGTCTAGATTGTTTTCGCTCAAAATCATGAGCAATGGCCACGCTTATTGCCGCGCGTCTTCTCAAAGGCGTCGGGTTCCGCTCCGCTATGTTTAGCGCGACTTCAGCGCGCAGCGACGCGCAGGAGGGATCAGGCGTTCACCCCACCTGCCTGTCAGCCAACGCGGCGGGGTCTGCGGGACGCCCGCGAGGCGCGCCTGCCCTATGTTCCCGGAGGGGGGCCGGTTCCCACACTCGCGCGGATGCACGGACCGGACCCGCGCACACGCGAGTTAATCGCGGAAGCCGGCCTCAGCCGAACCGATCGCCCAGGTAGACACGGCGAACCTCGGGGTCATCGACGATCTATTCGGGGCTGCCCTCGAACAGCACCTCGCCAGCGTGGATAATCGAGGCGCGGTCGATGATGTCGAGGGTCTCGCGCACGTTGTGGTCGGTGATCAGGATGCCGATGCCGCGCTGCTTCAGATAGCTGATCACTTCGCGGATGTCGGCGATGGCCAGCGGGTCGATGCCGGCGAAAGGCTCGTCCAGCAGCATGACGCTGGGCTCCGACGCCAGGGCCCGGGCGATCTCGACGCGGCGACGCTCTCCGCCGGAAAGCGAGACGGCTGGCGCATTGCGCAGGTGCTCGATGTGCAGTTCTTCAAGCAGTTGGGTGACGGTCTCGCGGGCCTTGCGTCCGTCCGGCTGGCGCAGCTCGACCACCGCCATGACGTTTTCCCACACGCTCATGCCGCGGAAGATCGAGGTTTCCTGCGGCAGGTAGCCGACGCCCATGCGAGCGCGCTGGTACATGGGCTGGGCGGTGATGTTCTCGCCGTCGAGATAGATCGCGCCGTAGTCCGCCGGGATCAAGCCGGTGATCATGTAGAAGGTCGTGGTCTTGCCGGCGCCGTTTGGGCCGAGCAGGCCCGCCACCTCACCCCGGCACAGCCTCAGGCTGACGCCCTTCACCACCGCGCGGCCGCGGAACGACTTGCCGACGTTGTCGACGACCAGGCCTTCGGAGGGGATGGCGCCCTTGGCGTCCAGCCGCTGGGGCGCGTTCACTTCGCGCCGTCCGCGGGCTTTTTCGAGGGATAGAAGACCCCGCGCGGCCTCTGGCCGGCGTTGCGGCCGCTCTGTGCGCCGACCATGCGGCCTTCGCCGGTCTTGGTGTTGAACACCATCCGACTGCCGCGCAGCACGTTCTGGCCCTGCACCGCCACCACGTCGCCGGTCAGGGTCACGGTCTCGGCCTGGGCGTCGTAGGTGCCGCGGTCGCCCCGGACGCGCTGTTCCTTGGATGTGACATAGAAGACCGACCCTTCCGCTTCCATGCGCAGGAGGTCGCCGCAGGCGCCGGCGCCCACGGTAGAGGCGCCAGCGGCAGCGCCCTTGGTCTGGAACACCGCGCGGATCAGGTCGGCGCGCAGCCGCGCCTGGCCCTGCAGCGCCTCAGCCTTGCCGCGCCACACCGAGACGCATTCCCTGTTCTGGACTTCCAGCTCGTCGGCGGTGATGTCGACTGGGCCATCGGAATTGGGCCCCAACTGCTGGGCCAGCGCAGGTACGCCGGAGAGCAGCGTGCAGGCGAAAACGGCAGCGGCGAGCGCCCTCATGGATGTGCCGGTGTCGCTGATCACCC
>JANPKX010000036.1:0-2078 GCA_031426235.1 Alphaproteobacteria bacterium
CCGCCTTGGTGGTGGAGAAGATCGGCGCCAGCGTTTCCGCCGTCCAGGGGCGCGTGCCGCGGCGATCCATGACCCCGCCCCAGAGGTCGACCACCACCTCGCCGGCCTCCACCAGGGTGACGCGCGCGCCCAGTTCCTCGCCGGCGGCGAAGCTGGCCGCGAAAACGTCCTTGACCTTGCCGAACCGTGCCGGGGCGAACCCCGAGATCTCCGTGCTCATAGGCACTCAATACGCACGTCCGCGCGGGGATTCACGATCCGATCGGCGATCGCCACGATCGGCAGCTCCAGCGAGCGGCGCTGTTGGCAGGCGATCACCGTCTCGGCCACCGCCCGGGCGGCCCGCTCGGCGGCGTCGCGGGGATCGCGGCCCTCGACCAGGCCCGCGCCGAAGCTGGCGGTCACCAGGTCGCCGGTCCCGTTGGGCATGGAGTCGAGCTTCGGGTGCGCGAACAGCACGGCCTCTTCCTTGTCGACATACAGCAGGGCGGTCTCGCCGGGCCGCGCCGGGGCGGAGGTGATCAGGGCGGGGCGGCCCAGCGCCCGCACGGCGTCGCGCGCCTGCTCGGCCGTGGTGATCCGGCAGCCGGCCAGGAAGCCCAGTTCCCACAGGTTGGGCGTGATCCAGTCGGCCAGGGGGGCCAGCCGGCCCTGCACCGCGTCGGCCACCTCGGGCTTGACGTAAAGGCCGCCCGGCGCATCGCCCAGCACGGGATCGACCAGCACCAGGGGCCGCGCGCCCCAGGTGTCCTTGCGCTCCGTCGTGCGCACCCGCTCGATCACCCCGGCGGCGATCTCCACCTGCTCCGGGTCCGAGAAGTGGCCGGTGATGATCAGGTCGACCATGCCGAACAGGGCGTCGGCCTCGATGTCGCCCAGCATGCGGCGGAACACGTCCGGCGAGGTCACCTCGCCGCGTCCGCCGCGCGCCGGCGTGCGGCCGAACAGGGCGGTGGGCGCCAGCACCGGATCGATCTTGTGCGCCGCCAGCACATACTGCTGGGCGGCGCCGCCGATGCGGCTGGCGGCGACGAACGAGGAGAGGATCAGGGCGAGGGGCACCCCTGCGCCCTAGCCCGCGATCCTGTGTCCCACCAGCAATATTCTACCAGAAATGGTGAATAACGGCCTTTTAACCATCTCTGGTAGTAGCCGGGTAACCTTAGCGCGGAGCTTGATGACCGCGCGCCTGCCCTAGTACCGATAGTGGTCCGGCTTGAACGGGCCCTCAGGCGTCACGCCGATATAGTCGGCTTGGTCCTTTGACAGCACGGTCAGCTTGGCGCCCAGCTTCTCCAGGTGGAGCATGGCCACCTTCTCATCCAGGTGCTTGGGCAGGGTGTAGACGCGCGTCTCGTACTTGGCGCCGTTCACCCACAGCTCGATTTGGGCCAGCGTCTGGTTGGTGAAGGACGCGCTCATCACGAAGCTGGGGTGGCCGGTGGCGTTGCCCAGGTTCACCAGCCGGCCTTCGGACAGGACGATGATCTTCTTGCCGTCCGGGAATTCCACATGGTGGACCTGCGGCTTGATCTCGTCCCACTTGAAGTTGCGCAGGCCCGCGATCTGGATCTCGGAATCGAAGTGGCCGATGTTGCAGACGATGGCGTTGTTCTTCATCGCCCGCATGTGGTCGACGGTCAGCACGTCCTTGTTGCCCGTCGCGGTGACGAAGATGTCGCCCCGGCCGGCCACGTCGTCCATGATCTGGACATCATAGCCCTCCATGGCCGCCTGCAGGGCGCAGATCGGATCGACCTCGGTGACGATCACCCGCGCGCCGCCGTTGCGCAAACTAGCCGCCGAGCCCTTGCCCACGTCGCCATAGCCCAGCACCACCGCCACCTTGCCCGACAGCATCACGTCGGTGCCCCGGCGGATCGCGTCCACCAGGCTCTCGCGGCAGCCATAGAGGTTGTCGAACTTCGACTTGGTGACGCTGTCGTTGACGTTGATCGCGGGGAACGGCAGCTCGCCCTTCCTGGCCATCTCGTACAGGCGGTGGACCCCCGTGGTCGTCTCTTCCGACACGCCGGTGATCGCCTTGGCGATCGCCGCGTAGAACCCCGGCTTCTCGC
>JANPKX010000037.1:0-6038 GCA_031426235.1 Alphaproteobacteria bacterium
GTCGACAACGGTCGCATCGTCACCTCCGCCGGGATCAGCGCCGGTCTCGACGCGTCGCTGCACGTGGTCGGTCGACTGGTCGGCGAGGTCGCCGCGGCGCAGACCGCCCGGTACATGCAGTACGACTGGCGTCGGGAGGGGCTCGTCCGCAGAGCGCCCTAGGCGCCGGCGGGCGCCCGGCCGAAGCGGTCCCGGAAGTCTCCGGGGGTGGCGCCGCACCGCTTCTGGAACGCCCGGTGCAGGCCATCCAGACTTCCGAATCCCGCCCTTTCGGCGACCCGGGCGAGCGGCCAGTCTGAGGTCTCGAGCAACGCTTTGGCACGGTTGACCCGAGCGATCTCCACGAAGGCCGCCGGGGAGACCCCGGTCTCCTTCTTGAACACCCGGCTCAAGGTGCGCTCGGTCATGCCAGCGCGACCGGCGAGGGCCGGCAGGCTGAGGTCACCGGCCGGGTCCGCATTCACCTCCGAAATCAACATGCGGAGCCGAGGCGTCGCTGCGGCCTGCACATTCAGGCTGGAACTGTACTGGGTCTGCCCACCGGGACGGCGCATGAACAGCACCAGGTTTCGCGCCACTGCGAGCGCGACGTCCGGGCCGCAATCGGCTTCGACCATCGACAGGCAGAGGTCGATGCCTGCCGTCACCCCGGCGGAGGTGTAGAACGGAGGGTCGGCGACGAAGATCGCGTCCGGCTCGACCTGGACGGCCGGCCGGAACTCCCGAAGCTCGTCGCACACCTCCCAGTGGGTGGTTGCTCGGCGTCCGTCCAGGACCCCCGCCGCCGCCAGCACGAACGCGCCGGAGCAGACGCTGCCGACGCGACGGGTTGTCGCGGCGCGCGCCGCCAGCCACTCGAGGACGCCGCGGTCGCGCATCGACAGCAGGCCCGGCTCATCGCCGCCGCCCACGAGGATGGTGTCCAGGTCCGCAGGCAGGTCGGCAAGCGCCACCGCCCCCTGGAGCATCAGGCCAGAGTTGCAGTGGATCACGCCGCCGGCCGGCGAGGCGAGGATCGGCTCGTACGCCGTCACGCCCCCGAACCGGTTAGCCATCGCGAAGACCTCGAACGGTCCGGCGAGGTCGAGTGATTGAACGCCGGTGTAGCCAACGAGCGCGACCTTGCGGGGCGAAGAGGAGGATTGGGGCATGGCGCAATATGCGACACATCTGACGTTTTCGCCAGCGGCCTCTCTCCTTAGGGTCCTGCTCGATCAACCCCGATCGAAGAGGAAACCCCGATGACTGCTCTCCCGCCCCCCTCCGTCTGTCCATGCGACCCCTGCTGCTGCGGCGCTGACTGCAAGTGCGGGGACGCCTGCGCCTGCCCCGCCCAGCCGGCCCCGTCCGCTCCGCCCGCGCCCCTGTCATCCCACTAGCTCCGGCGGCCCGAACGGCCCCCTCAACGTCTGGAGATCCTCATGCGTCCCTTCACCCTCGCGGCCGGCGTCGCCGCTATCGCGCTGATCGCCGCCTTCCCCCACAGCGCCGTCGCCCATCCTGGCCATGACCAGGATCAGCTGAGCGTGCCCACGCCCAAGGCCGGTCGCGCGAAGCCCCTGGTCGTGGTCGTCGCCGGGAACGATGGCGCCGAGATCACCGACTTCACGATCCCATACGGCGTTCTGAAGGACTCCGGCGTCGCCGAGGTCCGCAGCCTGTCCAGCAAGCCCGGCCCCGTACAGCTGTTCCGCGCGGTTCGGATCGTCGCCGACCAGTCGCTGGACCAGTTCGACGCGGCCGAGCCTGCGGGCGCGGACATCGTGATCGTGCCGGCCCAGATGAGCCCGAAGGACAAGGCGCTGCTCGCTTGGGTCCAGGCGCAGGCGGACAAGGGGGCGACCATCGTCTCCGTGTGCGAAGGCGCCCGGGTCCTCGCGAACGCCGGCCTGCTGAAGGGCAAGCGGGCGGTCACCCACTGGGCGGCCATCGAAGGTCTGAGCAAGAGCAACCCCGACACCAGCTGGGTCCGCGACCGGCGGTACGTCCAGGATGGACGGATCATCTCGACCACCGGCGTCACCGCCTCGATCCCCATGTCGTTGGCCCTGGTCGAGGCCATCGGCGGCCACGCGGCGGCGGACGCCACGGCCGCCCGGTTCGGAGTGACGTCGTGGTCCGCGCAACACCGGACGGCCGACTTCGCGCTCACCAAGGAAGACACGTCCGCCGCTATGAAGAACCTCGCGGCGGTCTGGAGCCATGAGACGGTCGAGGCGCCGATCGCCGACGGCGTCGACGAGGTTGCGCTGGCTCTGCGGGCCGACGTCTGGGCCCGCAGCTACCGCACCAAGGTCGTCACCACCAACGCCGGCCGCACGCCGGTCCGCTCCCGCCACGGGCTGACCATCCTGCCGGACGAGCAACCGCAGGCCGGGCGCTACGTCATCCCCGGCGGCGTCGGGCCCGCCATGCCGCAACTCGAGGCGGCGATGGCGAGCATGGGCGAGCGCTACGGACCGGTGGCCGTGCGCCTGGCGAAGATCGGGCTCGAATACACGCCCGCGGCTGCGGGCCACGAGTAACCCGCGCCGCCCGCCACGGCAGCCGCCGCAGAAAGGAGACCCTACCGTGAACGCCGTTACCCTCGCGCAGGCCAGCTGCGGCGGCTTCTTCCTCGCCGGTCTCACGACCGGCGTCTGGAAGTACCGCGCGATGATCACCGACGCGGACGGCCTCGCGCCGACCTACGTCGATATCTGCCACCGAGCCGCCCTGATGTACGCATTCGCCTGCCTGGTGCTGGCGTCCTTTGCCCGTACCAGCGCCTGGCCGCCGGCGATCAACCTCGTCGCAGTGGCGGCGGTGGTCGCCGGCTTCGCCGCCGCGGTCGGGTCCTACGCCGTCCATGCCGTGCTGCAGGACACGGACAACCAGCTGAGGCGGCCGCACCGGATGGGCGCCGGGCATATCCACGGCGGCCTGGTGAGCGCCGCCGTCTACGCCCTCGCGATCGCAGAGATCGGCGGCTTCCTGGTGCTGTTCACGGGCTTCCTCTCCCGGCTCGCGAACGGGCCAACCGGCGGTCTGTCGTGACCGCCGCCCTGGCGAGCGGCCCGGCGGGCGTCTTCCTCGCCCTCGTGGTAGCGCTGTTCGCCGCCGCCGCCGGGTTCGACCGCGACCGGAGCTTCTGGCCGGTCCTGCTCGTCGTCGTCGCCAGCTACTATGAGCTATTTGCGGTGCAGGGCGGATCGGCGGTGGAAATGGTCCTGGAGGCCTGGCTGCTGTGCGGCTTCGCAAGCCTGGCCGTCGCCGGCTTCCGCTGGAACCGCGGCTTCGTGGTCGCGGGACTCGTCGGCCACGGCCTCCTCGACCTGATCCATGGCCGCTTTCTGCCAAGTCCGGCCACACCGACCTGGTGGCCCACCTTCTGCCTGGCGTTCGACGTCACGGCGGGCGGCCTCCTCCTCCTACGCGGCTATGCCGCGCCCAACTCCCGGATCGGGATTGCGCCCGACCCGCCCAGCCAAGCGCCTACAGGCATGCAAGCGACGCAACTGGAGAACCAGCCATGATCCAACGTCTTCGCCCCACGGCCGCAGTGATCGGCGCCCTCGTCCTCGCCGGCTGCACAAGCCTTCCGCCCGTCGGGGCCGTGCCGACTGCGATGGCCGCCCACGAGGTCTGCTCGGCGATGTTCGTGTCCGACCTCGACGGAAAGCGCGCCTTCGCGGATACCGTCGCGCCACAGCTGGGTCCCGCGGCGAGACTTGTCCGCGTCCAGACCGACCCAACGCGGAAGGCGGTAACGGCCACCCTCGGCGGACTGTACACCCGACGCGCCGTCTACCGGGAGGGCTACGGCTGCGTCGTGGGGAATGAGGCATCAAAGCTGCCGGTCGTCGACACGGCCGGAGGGCCGCCCCACCTCACCCGTGAATCCTCGGCGGTCGGCACCGGCGACACTCAGCTCGCCTCCGCCCTGGACATCGCCTTTTCAGAGTCGTCGGACGGTCCGCGTCGGCGAACCTACGCGGCGGTCATCGTCCACAATGGACAGATCGTCGCCGAGCGCTATGCGCCCGGTATCGGCGTGGACACGCCACTGCACGGCTGGTCGATGAGCAAGTCGGTCACCAATGCGCTTCTCGGCGTGCTGGTGAAACAGGGCCGCTTGGACATGTCCGCGCCGGCCCCCGTGCCGGAATGGCGCGATCCCGCCGACGCTCGCCATTCGATCACTCCGGACGATCTCCTGCGCAGGCGGAGCGGCCTGGACGTGGGGCAATCCCTCATGTCGCGCTGGAACGCCCCTTTCGATCCCGCCAACCGGATCATGTTCGCATCGGCCGACATGGGCGGTGCGGCGGCGCATCGCCTCCTCAAGTTGCCGGTCGGCGTCGCCTGGACCTACAGCGATGGCAACACCGCCATCCTGGGCCGGATTATCCGGCAGACGGCCGGCGGAGGCGACCCTGCCGCCACCCAGGCGTTTGCCCGCCGGGAGCTGTTCGACAGGCTGGGTATGGGAGCCGTCACCATCGAGACCGACGCTACGGGCTCGCCCATTGGCGCAACCCAGGTGTACGCCACCGCCCGCGACTGGGCTCGGCTCGGGCAGCTCTATCTGGACGACGGCATGGCCGGCGGCCACCGGATCCTGCCGGCGGGCTGGGTGGAATACTCCACGACGCTCACGCCCGGCAGCGATCCCTACGGCTACGGCGCGGGCTTCTGGGTGAGCTCCGGGTCGGACGATCACGGCCTACCCGCGGGAAGTTTCCTGGCACGGGGTGCGCGCGGCCAGTACGTCATTGTCGTGCCGTCGGCGCGCCTGGTGGTCGTCAAGCTCGGCGACGCCGACGCTCCGCGTGGCGACTTCGAGGCGATGGTGGGTTTGGTCGGCGCCCTGACGAAGTGGGCAGACTCAACCGGGGGCCGGGAGGAGAGCCCTAGCCTTTCGCATGCGCCGAACGCGGCCTCACGCCCAAGATGACGCCCGTCGGGAGTGAGGTTATGCAAACAGTTCTCGGTCCAACGCTCGAAACCCAGCGCTTAACTTTGCGGCCGCCAGAGAGCCAGGATCTCGATGCGTGGGCGGAAATGATGGCTCACCCCGAAGCTGCTCGGTTCCTGGGCGGCCCTGTGCCGCGCTCCACGACTTGGCGGCTCCTGGCGACAATGGTCGGCTCCTGGGCGCTCAAGGGCTTTGGCATGTTCTCAGTGGTTGAGAGAAGCAGCGGGCACTGGCTTGGCAGAATTGGGCCGTGGGCGCCTGAGGGGTGGCCCGGAACAGAGATCGGGTGGGGTCTGCATCCCGACGCCTGGGGACGAGGGTATGCCATCGAGGCAGCGTCGGCGACGATCGACTGGTGTTTCGACGAGCTAGGGTGGAGCGAGGTCATTCATAGCATCGCCCCGGAAAATCGGCTCTCGCAGCGGCTGGCTGAGCGCTTGGGTTCAACGAATAGAGGCGCCGGCGTCTGGCCTCCACCGACCAATGATATTGCCGTCGAACTATGGGGGCAGACCAAAGGCGAATGGCGTTCGCGTCCAGCCTGACCGGATCTCAAGCGTCGAAAGTGGCAGGATTTGCGGGAGGAATGACGTATCGGCGTCGACCTCGCTAAGGAAGGGGTGCTCTTTTTTGCCGGCCTTTCGACCCCGGACCGGACCTCTCCAATGTCTCTGATGAGACCAGGAGTGGCCCCGTACGCCCGACTTCCGATAACGCTGGATAGTCGCAAAACTCCCTGGCCCCTCGAGGTTGGCGTGGGGGCCACTGAGGATCCCGCCTGCAAACGCCGCGACGCGGTTACATGCCCACCGGGCGCTGCGGGCGCGCCACGCCCGCCAGGAACCACGCCAGCTCGACCATCGCCCAGGTGTCTTGGCGGCAATAGGCCCGAAGCTGCGCGTCGAGCGCGGCGATCTCCGCCGCCGGCATCCCTGCGTCGAAGGCGGAGGGCATGTAGGCCGGCTGCGCGCCGGTTCCCTCTTGCACGCCCAATAGCGTGCGCGTCGAGCGCGGCGATCTCCGCCGCCGGCATCCCTGCGTCGAAGGCGGAGGGCATGTAGGCCGGCTGCGCGCCGGTTCC
>JANPKX010000038.1:0-1943 GCA_031426235.1 Alphaproteobacteria bacterium
GCGCAAGTGGGTGGAGTCCAAGCGCGGCCACTGGCCGAGCCTGGTGACCTCCATCGCCTACAAGTGGCTCGACGAGGGCCTGCAGGACCGCGGTATCACCCGCGACCTGGAGTGGGGCGTGCCGGTCAACGCCTTCGAATGGGGCCCGAGCCCTGATGGACAGCTGCCGGACCTCGAGGGCCTGGCCGGCAAGGTGTTCTACGTCTGGTTCGACGCCCCCATCGAATATATCGCCGCCACCCGGGAGTGGGCCGACCTGAAGGCCGGGGGCCAAGCTGATGAGGCGGACTGGGAGCGCTGGTGGCGCGGCGCTGAGGCCGCGGACGTTACCTATGTCCAGTTCATGGGCAAGGACAACGTGCCCTTCCACACCGTGGGCTTCCCCTGCACCCTGATCGGGGTCAATGAGCGCCTGGGCCCCGACGGCGGCTGGACCCCTTGCAGCAACGCCCCGTGGAAGCGCGTGGATGAGCTTAAGGGCTTCAACTGGCTGGACTACTACGGCGGCCGGTTCTCCACCTCGCAGAACCGCGGGGTCTTCATGGACCAGGCGCTGGAGCTCCTGCCGGCCGACTACTGGCGATGGTGGCTGACCGCCAACGCGCCGGAGAGCGCCGACGCCACCTTCGTCTGGGAGCAGTTCCAGGACCAGGTGAACGCCGACCTGGCCGACGTCTTGGGTAATTTCGTCAATCGGATCTGCAAGTTCACCGAGACGCGGTTCGAGGGCGTCGTGCCCGACGGCGGCGTGGCCGCGGCCCTGGACGACAAGCTGGAAGCCGATGTGCTGGCCAAGCTGCGCGAGCTGACGGGCCACCTGGAGGACCGGGAGTTCCGCAAATCGACCGCGGCGCTGCGACAGCTGTGGGTGCTGGGCAACCAGTACCTCACCGAGGCGGCGCCCTGGACGGCGATCAAGACCGACCGCGACCGGGCGGCGGTGGCGGTCCGCAACGGCCTGAACCTGGCGGCCCTGTTCGCCAAGGTGTCGGAGCCGTTCATCCCGTTTGCCGCCGAGAAGATCGCCGAGGCCCTGGGCGAACCCTATCCGGCTGAGTGGCCCTCGCTGGAGGGCGGCGTGCTGAACGCGCTGGAGCCGGGGCGGGCGATCCGCGCGCCGGAGGTGCTGTTCCGCAAGGTCGAGGACGCCCAGGTCGCCGAATGGCGCGAACGGTTCGGGGGGCCGGAAGTCGTCGAACCTGGCTGAGGCCCGCTGTCACGAGACTGTAGCCGTGCAATGTAACGCTCCGCGGCGTGGTGACGGGGAGACGGGCATGCGCGGACTGACCCTTGGATGGCTGACGGCCCTGGCGCTGGCCTTGCCGGCGACGGCGCACGACGGCGCCCACGCCCACGATCCGCGCAAGATGACCTTCCCGCCGGCGGCCGGGGGCGGCGCGATCCTGGCGGTGGACCTGCACACCCACAGCGTCTTCTCCGACGGCGGCGTCTGGCCGAACATCCGCGTCGAGGAGGCCAACCGCGACGGCCTCGCGGGCATGGCGGTGACCGAGCACCTGGAGTACCAGCCCAAGGCCGCCGACATCCCGCACCCCGACCGCAACCGTTCGTTCCAGCTCGCGAGCGAGTTCGCCAAGGGCGCCTTCGTGGTGATCCCCGGCGCCGAGATCACCCGCAGCATGCCGCCTGGCCACGTCAACGCGGTCTTCATTACCGACGCCAACGCCTTGCGCCGCGACGACGCCGAGGACGCCATCCGAACGGCCAACCGCCAGGGTGGCTTCGTGTTCTGGAACCACCCCTACTGGATGCGCCAGTCGCCGGACGGGGTGGCGCGCCTGACCGACATGCACCGCCGGCTGATCGGCGCGAAGCAGCTGCACGGCATCGAGGTCGCCAACGGCGACAGCTATTCTGAATCGGCCCTGCGGATCGCGCTCGAGAACAACATCGCTATTCTCGGCACCTCCGACATCCACGGC
>JANPKX010000039.1:0-1782 GCA_031426235.1 Alphaproteobacteria bacterium
GCGATCCGGCGTGGCGAGGTTTCCGCGGGAGAGGTGGTCAGCGCCCATGTCGCGCGCCTGCAAGCCGCAAACCCCGCCCTGAATGCGGTGGTCGTCGACCTGACAGACCAGGCGATCGAGGCCGCCAGCATCGCTGACCGCGCGCAGGCTGCCGGCGCAGACCTCGATGTCCTGCACGGCGTCCCCGTCACCGTGAAGATTAACGTGGACGTCGCCGGCCAGGCCAATTCCAATGGCGTGCCCGGCCTGGCCCACGTGATCGCCACGGAAGATGCGCCGATCGTGGCCAACCTGCGCAAAGCCGGCGCGATCATCCTGGGCATGACGAACACGCCGGAGTTCTCCCTTCGCGGCTTCACCGACAACCCGCTGCACGGCCAGACGCTGAACCCCTGGGAGCCGGCTATCACCTGCGGCGGCTCGTCCGGCGGTGCGGCCGCTTCCGTGGCGGCGGGCATCGCCTGCATCGCCCATGGAAATGATATCGGCGGGTCGCTGAGGTGGCCGGCCTTCTGCAATGGCGTGGTCACGGTGCGCCCCACCCTCGGCCGGGTCCCGGCGTACAACGCCTCCGCGCCCGTCGAGCGACCCCCGATGGCCCAATTGATGTCGGTGCAGGGGCCGCTGACACGCGACGTGGCCGATGCGCGCCTGGCGCTGTCGGTGATGAGCCGGCGGGATGTGCGGGACCCCTGGTGGGTCCCTGCCCCGCTGGAAGGCCCACCGACCCCGCGCCGCGTCGCCAGGGCCATCATCCCGGAAGACATGGACACCGACCCGCGCGTCCTTGCCCTGATCGATGAGGCGGCCGCCTGCCTCGCCGATGCCGGGTACGAGGTTGAGCCGGTGGAGCTTCCGGCGCTGGACGCCACCTTCCAGCTCTGGGCCGACCTGATCTCCACAGAGATCGACACCCTCCAGTCAGCCCAGATGCGCGAATTGGGGAGTCCGCCGTTCGTGCAGGCGCTGGAGGGCATTCTGCATATGGCCACGATCCTCGACGCAGAGGGCTACATGAAGGCCGTCGCCTCCCGCGCCCGGCTTCTACGCCAGTGGCTGGGCCTGCTGGAAACCTGGCCGGTCATTCTCGCTCCGGTTTCCGTAAAGCCCCCGCCGGCCTTCGACGCCGACCTCCAAGGCGACGCGGCGGTCGAGGCGATCTTTCGTAACGATCTGCGCTTCAACGCCGCGCTGAGCGTCCTGGGCCTACCCTCGGTCGTGACGCCGCTTGGGCTCGTGGACGGTTGCCCCGTCGGCGTCCAGCTGATCGGCTCCCGCTACCGCGAGGACACCTGCCTGGCGGCAGCGGAGGTGATCGAGGCGGAGGTTGGCATCCTGACCCGCCGACTGTGGGCGCGCGAGACGCGGTAGGCCCCTCCAAATTCCCCCTGGACTGACCTAGGGTCCGGGGCGGATTCTTGCGCCAGAAACCGGCTATGCCGCTTACGAGGAAAGACCATGCCCGAAGCTCTCATCATCGACGCTGCCCGGACCCCACGCGGCATCGGCAAGGTCGGCAAGGGCGCGCTCGCTGACCACCATCCCCAGCACCTGGGCGCCACGGTGCTTAAGGCGCTGGCCGAGCGCAACAACCTCAACACCGCCGACGTCGACGACGTGATCTGGGGCACCTCGTCCCAGCGCGGCAAGCAGGGCGGCGACATGGGGCGCATGGCCGCCCTGGACGCCGGCTTTGATATCAAGGCCAGCGGCGTCACTCTGGACCGCTATTGCGGATCGGGGATCACGGCCGTGAACCTGGCCGCCGCCCAGATCATGTCC
>JANPKX010000040.1:0-1870 GCA_031426235.1 Alphaproteobacteria bacterium
AGGTCTTGAGCACTTCCACGGCGGTGGCCAGGTGACCCATGCCGATCGGCACCTGGGCGCGTTGCGCCAGCGACGCCGGGGCGCCCATTTCCTCGGTGACAGCCGTGGCCAGGTCGCCGAAGCGCTTTTGATACTCCGCCAGGATACGGCCCAGGACGTCCAGGCGCTCCTCGCGGGTGGTTTGCGACCAGGCCGGGAAGGCCTTGCGCGCGGCCTTGACCGCGGCGTCGACGTCGGCGGCGCCGCCCAGGGCGATCTTGCCGAGACTTCTTCATTGGCCGGGTTGATGACGTCGAGCGTCTTCAGCTCCACCGGCTCGACCCACTTCCCGTCGATATAGAACTTAAGGTACTCGCGCATGACGTCCTCCGCCTTCTCTTGCCGTTGTGCCGGGACCTGGCGCCCCGATCTTCGGGCGCGCATCTTAGTGATCAGCGTTAAGGGGGGAAGCCCCCGCGCTGCGTAAGGCGACAGGAAGTTGCGCCCGGCGGCCTCACAGCCGGCTTGCTGCGCGGCCGGAGCATGCTAAAGCCGGGCTTCCCTCTCGCCCCGGAGCCCTCATGAGCCCCATCGTGCAGATCCTGGCCTTCATCGTCGTGATGGCGGCCCTGAACGTGTTCGATTTCGGCCGCCTCGATTAACGCAGCCTCCGGCATGCCCAGTCGCGGGACGGCCCTGGTGACAGGCGGCGCGCGGCGCCTTGGTCGCGTGCTGGCCAATGTGGCGGCGCAGTCCGGCTATGACGTCGCCCTTCACGCGCGCACGCTCGATGACGAGGCCGACGCGGCTGCTGGCGAGGTCCGCGGTCACGGCCGCAAGTCGGCGCTGCTGAGCGGCGACCTGCGGCAGGAAGCCGTGGTGGTCGCCCTGGTCGGCGAGGCGGAGGCCGAGCTTGGCCCCGTTACCCTTCTGATCAACTGCGCCAGCGTCTTCGAACAGGACGCCTTCTCCGACATGAACCGGGCCTCGTGGGACCTTCACATGGAGACCAACCTGCGCGCGCCGCTGGTGCTGGCCCAGGTGTTCGCCCGCCGCCTTCCCGCCGATCGCGAGGGCCTGATCGTCAACCTGCTGGACCAGCGCGTCCTGCGCACGACGCCCGAGTTCTTCTCCTATTCGCTCAGCAAGGCGGCGCTTTGGGACGCCACCCGCATGCTGGCCCAGGCGCTGGCGCCCCGTATCCGGGTCAACGGCATCGGCCCCGGCCCGACCCTGCCCTCGATCCACCAGAGCGACGAGACCTTCGCCGCCGAGGCCGCCTCGACCCTGTTGCAGCGCGCGGTGCCTCCGGCGCAGATCGGGGCGGCGCTCCGATACCTGATCGACGCCACGGCGGTCACCGGCCAGATGATCGCCGTCGATTCCGGACAACACCTGTCGTGAGCGACCACGCACGGCTCGGCTCCAAGGTCTTCGTGACGGGCCTGAAGGTGCAGGCGCAGATCGGCGTCTATCGTCACGAGATCGGCCGGGTGCAGCCGCTGATCGTGGATGTGGAACTGGATGTGCCCACCGAGACGTCCGACCGGTTGGCCGATACCCTGAACTACGAGACCATCCTCCAGGCCGCCCAGGCCCTCGCCGCCAGCGGGCACATTGCCCTGGTGGAGACCTTCGCCCATCGCCTGGCCGAGCGGTGCCTGGCGGACGCCCGCGTCATCCAGGCCCGGGTGCGGGTCGAGAAGCCGCTGGCCCTGGCGCCGGACGCCGTCGCCGCCGGCGTCGAGATCACCCTCGGCCGAGTGAGCAATTTGTAACCCACCGGTGTCTTTCCGTGACGGCGGGCCGGGTCCATCTGTGGGGTGTTCCGATCGGGGACGCGAGGACCGAAGACGACCATGACCGACCTCTACACGACCGAAGACAAGAC
>JANPKX010000041.1:0-3438 GCA_031426235.1 Alphaproteobacteria bacterium
GCCGGGAAAGAGGACCCTATGCGCATCCTGGTGGGGACGCCGACCTATAACGGGCAGCTGACCACGAACTACACGGGCTCGCTGCTGGCCCTGTGGTCGCAGATGGGCGACCAGCTGGACTGGAAGACCACCAGCGGCACGCTGATCGCCTGGGCGCGCAACACCCTGGCCAGCCTGGTCCTGGAGATGGGCCACACCCACCTGTTGTTCATCGATTCCGACATCGACTTCCCGCCCGACCTGATCCAGCGGATGATCGCTTTCGATGCCCCGGTGGTCTCGGCCGTCTGCCCCCACCGCATCCTCGACATCGACCGCTTTCATGCCATGTCGCGCCAGTTCGACCAGCCGGCCGCCGCCTGGGCGCGCTCGCTGAGCTTCGTGATGGAGCTGGAAACCCCGCCGGTCGAGCGGGGCGGCTTCTATCGCGCCACCCGCACGGGCACCGGGCTGATGCTGATCAAGCGCGAGGTGTTCGAAACCCTCCGCGACGCCCACCCAGAACTCTACCGCCCGGCCGCCGGCACCTACTACGAGCACCAGCGCCTGACCCACGTGCTGCAATGCTTCGATCCGCTCTACGACGAGGGCGGGGTGGCCATGGGCGAGGACGTCTCCTTCTGCCGCCGCTGGCAGGCGACCGGCGGCGAGGTCTGGGTCGTGTTCGACGACACCGTCGGCCACATCGGGCCCTACATGTTCCGCGCACGGGCTTAGGCCCGATCCGTACGAGCGGAGCGAACGCTGCAAGCCCTCAGGGGTACCGGCGACGCGAGTGCAGCACCGACACGACGTCTACGGCCTCATCGCCCACCGCGTATACGACGATGTAGTTCGGGTGAACGACCATCTCGCGTGTCCCGTCTACCCGCCCCGGTCGGTAGAGCTGCGGATGGCGAGAGAGCGACGACACCGCGGCCTCGATGACCTCCAACAGCGCCGCTGCGGACTCAGGATTGCGTTCGGCGATGTAGCTGATGATGGCTGTCAGGTCTTCGCGGGCGCTGCTGCGCCACACGATCGGCAGCAAGGCTCAGCGCCTTGGCGAGCGGATGCGCCGCGCTGTGCGCACAATCGCTTGCATCTCATCCATCACAACCGCGTGCTCCACGCTCGGTCTTGGGTCTTCGAGGCTGGCCGTGACCTTTCCGCGGAACCACCGATCGTGGGCCTCCGCCTCCTGGGTCGTCGAAAACTCGGATTCAATCGGCGAGAGCTCGCGCATGGTCCTAACCATACCATGTCGCGGCTCACCCGGAAATGGCGCCCGGTCACGCCAGCCCGCTGCGCCCGATGGCGTAGAACCGCTCGGCGCGGCGCGCCTTGAGCTCCTGGGCCGAGAGGCCGTCGAGGGCGTTCAGCTCTTCCTCGACAGCGTCGCCGACCGCGGTCATGGCGGCCAGCGGGTCGGCGTGGGCGCCGCCGGGGGGTTCGGGGATGATGCGATCCACGATCTTGAGCTGCAGCAGGTCCTGGGCGGTGATCTTCATAGCCCGGGCGGCTTCGGCCGGCGTCCGCGCGCCGCGCCAGAGGATCGAGTTGGCGCCCTCAGGCGGGATCACCGAATAGACGGCGTGCTCCAGGATCAACACCCGGCTGCCGCAGGCGATGCCCAGGGCGCCGCCCGATCCGCCTTCGCCGGTCACGATGGCGACCATCGGCACCTCGAGCATCAAGGCCTTCTCGGTGGAGCGTGCGATCGCCTCGGCCACGCTGCGTTCCTCGGAGGCCACGCCTGGGTAGGCGGCGGTCGTGTCGACGAAGCTGATCACCGGCATTCGGAAGCGCTCGGCCAGATCGAACAGCCGGACCGCCTTGCGATAGCCCTCGGGCCGCGCGTAGCCGAAATTGTGCTTCACCCGGCTGGCGGTGTCGTGACCCTTCTCATGACCCATCACCACCACCGGGCGACCACGGAAACGGCCGATACCGCCCAGGATGGCCTGGTCGTCGCCGAACTTGCGGTCGCCGCGCAGCTCTTCGAAATCGTCGATCACGCCGGAGGCATAGTCGACGAAGTGGGGCCTGTCGGGATGGCGGGCCACCTGGGTCTTCTGCCAGGCGTCGAGATTGGCGTAGGCGTCGCGGCGCAGGTCCTGGGCGCGGTCGCGCAGGGCCGCGATCTCGTCGCCCAGGCCGCCAGGTCCCGCCGTGTCCGACAGCTTCGACAGTTCCTCGATCTTGGCTTCAAGGTCGGCAATTGGGCGCTCGAACTCGAGGTAGTGCGCGGCCATCGGGCGTCCGTCGACTGGGGGCCAAGGCCCGGAAGCGGCGGAAATTAGGGCCGAACGCGCGCGCTCACAAGCAAGGAACGGGCGCTCCTCGCCGCCACACCAGGGAACGGGTCACCGCATGGCAGCGTTTGAAGACCATCGAGGAGACCTGGAGACCATAATGATCAAGCTTTCAAGACTAGGGATGGCCTCGGCCCTTGCCCTGGCTGTCGCCGCGCCCGCCGGCGCCCAAACCTACCGTGAAACCCAGGACTCGCAACGTGCGCGGGCCCAGTATGAGACCGACCGGCAGCAGTACGAGGCCAGCCGCGAAACCTATCGCGACACCCGCGAAGAGTATCGTGAAGCGCGCTCCGACTACGACCGGCGCCTGGCCGATTGGGAAACCGCCCGGGCGCGCTATGACGCCCGCTTCGGCGTCGGCGCCTACGCCCGCTACTATGCCCGCCCGAGCTGGAACGAGGACTACTGGGCCGCCAGCCGTCCGTCCCGCGAAGAGGTCCGCGACGCCCGCGCCGACGTCCGGGAAGCCCGAGCCGATGCGCGCGAAGCTCGCCGCGACTACGAGCGCCGCATGGCCGACTGGGAAACCGCGCGAGACCGCTATGACCGTCGCTACGGCTCTGGCGCGTATGAGCGTCGTTATGTTCGCCCGACCTGGGACGACGCCTATTGGTCCGGGAGCGACCGCAACAGCGCCAGCGGCTCGACCGCCGACGTCCGCTGCAACAACAACTCCGCCGTCGCTGGCGGCGTGATCGGCGCCATCGCCGGCGCCGTGCTGGGCTCGAACGTCGCTGCCCGCAACGCCCGCACCGAGGGCACTGTGCTCGGCGGCGTCCTGGGCGCGGCCGTCGGCGCCGGGGTCGGCAACGCGAATGACAAGTACAAGTGCGACCAGCGCGGGCCGTACTTCAGCTACGAGGAAACCCGCCCGTACCGCGAGGGCCGCAACCGCTACCCCTCCAGCTTCGAGCGCTCTTACTACGATCAGCAGGGCTGCCGCCTGGCCGCCGCGCCGGTCGACAGCTACGGCCGCGACATGCGCTATGTCCGCGTCTGCCCGGACGAGAACCGGCGCTACCGCATCACCAGCTAAAGCCGACGCCGTCATGCCCTCCCCGTCGCGGGAGGGCATGAGCCCGCTCAGCGCTTGCGCGCGAGCGGGTGCTTGCTGTTCACCACCTGAGCCAGCCGTTCCGAG
>JANPKX010000042.1:0-4529 GCA_031426235.1 Alphaproteobacteria bacterium
TCACCGGCGCGACGCCGGCCTCGTTCGAGCCCAGCAACGACTACGTCGTCACCAAGATCCCCCGGTTCGCGTTCGAGAAGTATCCCGGCGCCGAGCCGCACCTGACCACGTCGATGAAGTCCGTCGGTGAGGTCATGGCCATCGGACGGACGTTCGCCGAGAGCCTGCAAAAGGCTCTGCGCGGCCTGGAGACCGGGCTGACGGGTCTCGACGTGAGCGCGATCGAGGGCGGCGACGATCCCGAGACAGGCCATTCTGCGGTGCAACGCGCGCTCAGCAAGCCGACGCCGGACCGCCTGCGCGTGATCGCCCAGGCCTTCCGCCACGGCCTCAGCGTCGAACAGATCCACGCCGCCTGTTCGTATGAGCCCTGGTTCCTACGCCAGCTCCAGACCCTGGTGGCGGAAGAAGCGCACGTCCGGGCCGCCGGCTTGCCCGCCGACGCCCAGGGTTTCCGCAAGCTCAAAGCCCAGGGCTTCTCCGACGCCCGGCTCGCCACGCTGGCCAAGGCCACCGAGGCGCAGGTCCGCGCAGCCCGCCAGGCGCTCGGCGTGCGGCCGGTCTTCAAGCGCATCGACACCTGCGCCGGCGAGTTCCGCGCCGCCACGCCCTACATGTATTCGACCTACGAGACGGGCGCGCTGGGCCAGGCGCCCGAGTGCGAAAGCGAACCCTCGGACCGCAAGAAGGCGATCATCCTGGGCGGCGGCCCCAACCGGATCGGCCAGGGCATCGAGTTCGACTACTGCTGCTGCCACGCCGCCTTCGCGCTCGACGAGATCGGCGTCGAGTCGATCATGGTCAACTGCAACCCGGAAACCGTCTCGACCGACTACGACACCTCCGACCGCCTCTACTTCGAGCCGCTGACGGCCGAAGACGTGCTGGAGCTGATCGCCGTCGAGCAGTCCAACGGCACGCTGCTGGGCGTGATCGTCCAGTTCGGGGGCCAGACGCCTCTGAAGCTGGCGCAACCGCTGGAAGACGCCGGCATCCCCATCCTGGGCACCAGCCCCGACGCCATCGACCTGGCCGAAGACCGCGAACGGTTCCAGCAGCTGCTGCACCGCCTGAACATCGCCCAGCCGGTCAACGCCATCGCCCGCAGTCGCGACGAGGCCTTCGCCGGAGCCCACAAGGTCGGCTACCCCGTGGTCATTCGCCCCTCCTATGTGCTCGGCGGCCGGGCCATGGAGATCGTGCGCGATGACGAGCAGCTGGAGCGCTACATCACCACCGCCGTCCAGGTCTCTGGCGACTCGCCGGTGCTGATCGACCAGTACCTCTCCCGCGCGACCGAGGTGGACGTGGACGCGCTCTGCGACAGCACCGGCGCGGTGTTTGTGGCGGGGGTGATGGAACACATCGAAGAGGCCGGCGTGCATTCGGGCGATTCCGCCTGCTCGCTGCCGCCCTTCTCGCTCAGGCCGGAAACCATCGCCGAGCTCAAGCGCCAGACCGAGGCGATGGCCCGGGCCCTGCAGGTACGCGGCCTGATGAACGTGCAGTTCGCGATCGAGGAGCCGGCCAGCGACAACCCGCGCATCTATGTGCTGGAGGTCAATCCCCGCGCCAGCCGCACCGTGCCCTTCGTCGCCAAGACCATCGGCCAGCCGGTCGCCGCCATCGCGGCCAAGCTGATGGCCGGCAAGCCGCTGTCGGACTTCAATCTGACGGACAAGCCCTACAACCACATCGCGGTGAAGGAGGCGGTCTTCCCCTTCGCCCGCTTCGCCGGGGTCGACACCATCCTGGGTCCCGAAATGCGCTCCACCGGCGAGGTGATGGGGCTGGACTGGATCCGCGAGGGCGAGGGTCCCGGTCCCGCCTTCGCCCGGGCCTTCGCCAAGGCCCAGCTGGGCGGCGGCACCGTTCTGCCGGCCAAGGGCTGCCTGTTCGTCTCGGTGCGCGACGCGGACAAGGCCTGGATCGCCGAGCCGGTCCGTCTGATGCTGGAAAGCGGCTTCCGGGTCCTGGCCACCGCCGGCACCGGCGCCTACCTGGCCGAGCAGGGCCTGAAGGTGGAACTGGTCAAGAAGGTGCTGGAGGGCCGGCCCCACATCGTCGACGCCATGAAGAACGGCGGGGTCCAGATCGTCTTCAACACCACGGAGGGCAAGCAGTCGCTGCAGGACAGCTTCGAAATCCGCCGCTCGGCCCTGATGATGAAGATCCCCTACTTCACCACAACCCCCGCCGCCCTCGCCGCCGCCCAAGCCATCGCCGAGACCGCCAAGGCGCCGCTCGAAGTGAGGCCGCTGCAGAGCTATGCGTAGGGGTGCCGCCTTCCCCAAGCCCGCGTAGCGCAGCAGCCCAGGCCACACCCTCGGTCTTGAAACTCGACCAGCTATCCGGTCACGAGGCTGACGAGTATCTCGCGCCAGCGCGGATAGATGAAGAAATGGCCCTCGCCTCCGAGGCGGCGCGCACGCGCCCTCGGGATCGTATGAACGAGGCGCTCTGCTGCGGCGATCGGCACGTTGACGTCCGCGTCGCCGTGCCACACGTCCACCTGGACGTTGATCTCCGCCAGATCAAATCCCCAGTCACGCTTCAACAGCACGTCGTCTTGCGCCACCCCTGAGGAGCCCTGGCGAAAGCCCTCGACAATCGCAGCGGCGAACACCTGCAGGTTTTCTGCCGCATACAGCGCCTCGCGATCGGCAGCGGGGATCGTCGCCATGACACGCCTTGCCACATGCTCCGGATCGGCAAGCACCATCCTGCGCGCGATCCACCTCAAAACGTAGGTCAGCGGCGGCGCATAGCGCGAAGTCTCAGCCAGGAGGCGGTTGAGCAAGGGCAAGCTCGTGTCCGAGCCGATCCACGGCGCCACACTGCTGACCGTTGCGGCGCCGGTCACGCGACCCGGAAGTGCGTGAGCGCAAGCCAGGGCATACGCGCCGCCCGAAGAGTAGCCCTCCACATGAAAGGTCTCAGCGCCCAGCTTGTCGGCCAACGTGCTGACATCTCCTGCCCAGGACCTCAACGTCCGACGCGGTGCCGGATCGGAAAGGCCATGTCCCGGCCGGTCCACCGAGATGAACCGGACGCCAAGTTCGCTCAGAACCGCTAGGCAGGGAGGCCGCTCCAGCCTTGAGCCGGCAGAACCATGGAAGTGGAACACTGGCTTTCCCGCAGGGTTTCCATACTCGGCGAACCCTAGGCGGCGGCCGTCCGAAAGCTCGGCCGTCTGCGCTGTACGGTCGAACGACATTGGTCCCGCCTTCCCTCGTTAAGGAGCTCGACAATGAGCGCACGCGCCTCGCTCGTGGCCAAACGGCCAAGGGCTTTAGACCCGTCGAAGGTGCTCACAACCCATGGAAGCCAACAAGATTGAACGACCTGCCCCGTAGCTACGGCCACAAGCCATAGTCTCGCCGCTCGAATATCGAAGCGCTTTGCGGGATGGTGGCTTGGATCCAGTCCAGCTCCACCAGGGCGTCGTCGCAGGGGTATCGTCGGATACATGCGCACTGGAACGGCGCGAGGAGGGGTGCGGCGTCAGCGTCGCAGACCGGCGTAGTACGAGCCGCTCCGTGGTCACAGGCTCTGGCTGCTGTCTATGCTGGGATCTCCGGGTCAGTCCGCGGCAGGACCCGCCACGATCCCCGCGAAGCGAGCACTTTGTTTGAACGTCATGGCCGGGCTTGTCCCCGCGACCCATGATCTCCGACTCCGCAAGACCGCACCGCGGCTCGCAGCACGAACCTCCCACCGCAAGCGTTGCGGGGACCGATGCGGAGCGCATAGCTCGCGCCGCCGTCTTAACCGCGAGATAGATAGGCTGGCATCCCAACCAGCGCTACCTTCGCCGTCAGGGTTTCAGTTCGTAGAGGAACACCTCGCCCAGTCGGCCCGGTTCGGCCGAGACGATCTGAAAGCCCAGGGCGTGAAGCAGGGCGCGCGAGGCGGTGTTCTCGCCGTCAACGCTGGCCCGGACGGGGCGAAGCCCGCGCGCGGCGGCATGGCCCGTCACGGCTTGGGCTGCCTCCCTGGCCAGGCCGCCACCCGCCGCGTCCTCGGCCAGGCCGTAGATCAATCGCGGTTCATTCGCCTCGAGGATGAAGCCACAGAAGCCCAGGAGCGGCGCGGCGCCAATGCGCGACATCGCCCACAGCCCGTAACCCTCCCGCGCGAACATCGCGGCTCTCGCGGAGGGCCGCGCGGACCCAATCCAGTTCCACCAGACGATCGTCGAAGAGGTAGCGCCGCACATAGGCCGTCCGAAATAGCGCGAGCAGCGCCGGGGCATCCGCGTCCGCCGCGGGGCGCAACCTCAGGCGTTCGGTCGTCAGGGTGTGGGGCTGACCCCTCATGACGGCTGCGCGTCCACGGTCACGCGCCCGGCCCCGCCACCACCCCCGCGTCGTGCAGCCGGCCGATCTCGACGCTGCTGAGGCCCAGGACGGTCGCCAGGACCTCGTCCGTGTGCTGGCCCAGCTTTGGCGCTGGCTGCACCGCGCCGCGCGTATCCTGCGGGATCGTGCCCATCGCGCCGGGCGCGGGATAGGTCAGGCCGCTGGGGT
>JANPKX010000043.1:0-3138 GCA_031426235.1 Alphaproteobacteria bacterium
CCACGCCCACCGACGCGCCCAGCACGCCGAACGCCACGATCCCGATGATGCCAAGGCCAGCCCAGTAGACCAGGTGGATCACGGTCCCCGTCAGCATCCGATCGAACGTCAGCAAGTCCCAGAGGAACTGGATGCCGTGGCCCTGCGGGCGTGGGGAAGAGGGTCGACGCATCGTGATCCGGGACTCGAGGGGCGTTGCGCCCAAGGCCCGAACCGCTACCAGCCGTGGGCGCGGCCTGCAACGCAAGAGACGTCTCGGCATAGCTGGCGCCCAGCCCGGAAGCGGCGCACCGTCCGCGCCGAAACCCGGCGCTATGCCGGTCGCAGGAGCCGAACCGATGGCAGACCTCTCACCAGACCGCCGCATGCTCATCGCCGGCGGGGTCGGCCTCGCAGCCCTGACCGCGAGCAGCGCGCGCGCCGCGACCAAGCCGCAAGCGAAGCCCTTGCCGTTCGATCCGAAGGGAGTCCTCGGCCTCTCAGAAAGGCTGCTGACCAGTCACCACGACAACAATTACGTCGGCGCCGTGAATCGCCTCGGCGCCATCTCCGCCGAGTTCGCAGCACTCGATCCGGCGACAGCGCCGGGCTATCGGCTGAACGGTCTGAAGCGCGAGGAGCTGATCGCGTGGAATTCCATGATCCTGCACGAGGTCTATTTCGCGGGCTTTGGCTCGCCGGACCGCCCGAGTATGGCGCTGGGCCAGGCCATCGAGCGTGACTTTGGCAGTCTGGATCGCTGGGCGGCCGAGTTCGCCGCCCTTGGCAAGGCCCTGGGCGGCGGATCGGGCTGGGTGCTACTGACCTTCAGCCGGCGCGACGGGTGTTTGGTCAACACCTGGGCCGCGGACCACACCATGACCCTGGCCGACGGCGCGCCGCTGCTGGCGCTCGACATGTACGAGCACGCCTACCACATCGACTATGGGGCCAAGGCCGGCGCCTATGTCGACGCGTTCATGAAGGCGTTCAGCTGGAAGGCGGCCAGCGAGACGTTCCAGCGCGCCTCGGCGGCTTAAAGCCGCGCTATCGGCCGGCGCATCCGGCCCCGTGGCGCGCGCGCAGCTCCGCGAGCAGAGGGACCATCCGCCGGTCCAGGTCGTCACGGGCGGCGGCGTAGTCGGCGTTCCAGGACGGCGTGCGCCAGGCCCTCGCTCGGACCAGCGACGGCGCCGCGGCCGCGTCGTCGAAGGCGATCACGATATCGGCCTGCGCCACGTCCGCGTCGGTCAGCGGCTTCGCCGACTCGGCCGCCGGATCGATCCCGTCGGCGCGCAGGCTGGCCGCCAGCGCGGGCGTCACGTGATCCTCCACGACCAGCCCTCGGGACCGCACCTGCACGGCAAGCCCGGCCTTGCGGACCTGCGCCTTCAAGACCTCGCGGGCGATCGCGCTTTTCACGGTCCCCGCCGGACAGACGAACAAGACCGTCGGCGGCGGGCAGGGCGCCGGCGCGGCTCGGGCGAGGGCGGGCGTCGCCAGCATGGCAGCGATCAACGTCCGGCGGGTCAGCCTGAGATGGGGAGAGAACATGCGCGATCTCCGTACGGAGCTGCGCGGTGCTTGGGCCAGCGCCTGATCGGGACACCGCATGATCCCGCGCGCCCAGTGCTATGGCGCGGGCGCAACCGATGCAACTGGCGACGCTACCCGAAACGCTTCCAGGCCGCCTGGCGCGAAACACCGAGCGCTTCGCCGATGGCCGCCCAGCTGATCTCGTGTTCACGCAGGATGTCGGCGATATCTTGCATGGAGGCGTCCACTCTCGCGAACGCGGTGTTGTAGGCCTTCAGGAGGGTCAGCAACTGCTCGACCGGCATCTTGTCCAGCACCACGATCGCCTCCGGATCCGTCGGCGTGGTGGGCGCCGCGGCCATGATCGGCACGCACAGATCGACGCATTCGTTGCAGATGAACACGCCCGGACCAGCGATCAGCTTCGCCACCTGTGTCTGCGGTTTGCCGCAGAACGAGCAATGCATGAGGCGGCGCGTCTTGGCGGGGGTTTCAGCTTCGGCAGCCATGGCCGTCTCCTGTCAACGCGACGTTGACAGTCAACCTGATGTTGACAGGCGCGTCAATGCGACATTGACACAAGTCCGAACCCCTAAATCGCGCCCACCGTCTTCAGCCGCGCCCGGGGATGCACTTCGTTCTGGCTCATCACCGGGGTCTGGCCGCGGAAACGCTCGATGATGGAGCGAACGTAGGGCCGGATGCCTGGGCTGGTCAGCAGCACCGGCGAGTCCCCGGCCAGGGCGGCGCGCTCGAAGGTCTCGCGGACGCCGCGGATGAACTCCTGCAGGCGTGAGGGCGCGAGGGCCAGCTGCTTCTCTTCTCCGCTTCCCACCAGGGCGTCGGCGAAGGCGTTCTCCCAATCGGCCGACAGGGTGACGATGGGCAGGGCGCCGTCGTCGCCGCGATAGGCATAGCAGAGCTGGCGCGCCAGCCGTCCGCGCACCTGCTCCACCAGCAGGGTGATCGAAGAGGTGTGCGGGGCGGCCTCGCCGATGCCCTCCAGGATGGCGCCGAGGTCTCGGATCGAGACGCGCTCGCGCAACAGGGCCTGCAGCACCCGCTGGATGGTGGTGGCCGTCACGACGGACGGCACCAGGTCGTCGGCCAGTTTCTTCTGCTCGCTCGGCAGGTCCTTCAGCAGCTTCTGGACCTCGGCGTAGGTGAGCAGGTCCGGCATGTTCTCCTTGAGGACCTCGGTCAGGTGCGTGGTCATGACCGTGGCGGGATCGACGATGGTGTAGCCTCGGAACGTAGCCTCCTCGCGCAGGCCCTCCTCGATCCAGGTGGCCGGCAGCCCGAAGGCGGGTTCCTTGGTGTGTTCGCCGGGCAGTTCGACCTGACGTCCGGCCGGGTCCATGGCCATCAGCGAACCGAGGCGGACCTCGCCCGCGCCGGCCTCCATCTCCTTGATCCGCAGGCAATAGCCCATGGACGGCAGGCGCATGTTGTCCAGGATGCGCACGCTGGGCATGACGAAGCCGAAGTCGGCGGCGAGCGTGCGGCGCAGCGCCTTGATCTGGTCGGTGAGCCTGCGCCCCTCAAGGTCATTGATCAGCGGCAACAGGCCGTAGCCCAGCTCGATCTTGATCTCGTCAATCGCCAGGGTCTGGGAGATCGGCT
>JANPKX010000044.1:0-2828 GCA_031426235.1 Alphaproteobacteria bacterium
TGATGTGGACGGGCGAGGAGGTCTGCAGCCGCGAGTATTCTCCTGGGCATCTGGCCCGCGTGGCCGGCCAGATGCGTCGCAAGCCGTTCCTCTGGGACAACTATCCGGTCAACGACGGCCCGCGCATGAGCCGCCATCTGCACCTGCGCGCCTTCACCGGCCGGGCGGGGGCTATCGGGGGCCACATCGCCGCCCACGGCGTCAATCCCGCCTCCCAGCCCGTGCTGTCGCGCATCCCGGCGCTCACCCTGGCCGAGAGCTACAGCGCGGGCGCGGGGTACCAGTACCGCCAGGCTTTCCGCCGCGCCGCCGAGGCGGTGCTGGGTCCTGACCTCGCCGACGGGATTGAGCGCACCCTGCTGCTGCTCGAGGACGCGGGACTGGACGGGATCACCGCCGAACAGCAGGTCCGCCTGCGCGCCCGCTTCGCCGCCTTCGACCACCCCGCCGCGCGCGAGATCGTGGGTTGGCTGGACGGCGCCTATGCGATCGGCGCGGACGAGCTCCAGACCCAGTGACCACCCGCCGTGCGCTGCTGGGCCGGCTGGGCCTTCTGGCTGTGGGCGGTGGCGCGCTATTCGCCTTGCGTGACCGTCTGCCCGGCGCCGGGCCATCCGTACGCTTCGACCGCCCCGCCGGCACGCCTTGGTTGCCGCTGCCGCCGAACGGCGGGCTGATCGAGATCGACGTCACCGTCGGCCAGGCGCCCTTGCGCGCCCTCGTGGATTCGGGCGCCGAAATCTCCGCCATCGATCGGGGGATCGCCGCGCGCCTGGCGCTCACGCAGCGGATTGCCGCGCCGGTGCTGGCCTACGGGGTCACTGGCGGCCCGAGCCTGGCGCGGACGGTCAATCTGGCCTTTGGCGTGCCGGGCCTTGACGTCTCGGGCCTGGCCGCCGCGGCGCTCGACCTCGACGCCCTGGCCCAGGCGGCGAACCGCGACTTCCAGATGATCATCGGGCGCGATGTGCTGCGCCGGTTGTTACTCGACGCCGACTTTCGGCACGTCCGCGTGCGGCTGTTCCCCGCCGGGGCTGCGCGCCTGCCGCCCAACGCCCTGGTGATCCCGCTGCAAAACGCGGGCGGCGCACCGACCGCTAGGGTTCGGGTCGAGCAGGCCCGGCCCCTCTCCATCCTGGTCGACACCGGCTCCAGCGGCGTCCTGGCCCTGGCCGAGCCCGCCGCTCGCGCCGCCGGCCTGCTGGCGCCCGGCCGTCTCATCGACACTCAGCCCTCGCTCGGCCTGGGCGGCCTCAGCCTCGACCGCCGCGTCAACGCCCGCAGCCTGACCCTGGGTGGGATCACTGTGGCCGACGCGCCGGTCCAGATCTATCCCGCACGCCCTGGCTGGCCGGCGCCCCAAGGTCTTCTGGGCACAGGCCTGCTGCGTAGCTACCGCACCCTCCTCGACCTGCCCAGCGCCCGGTTGATCCTGGTGCGATCCGGTCTGGCCCTCGTGCCGCCGCCGCGCTGACGGCGCCTCTTCCCCTTCGCCGCCAAGAGCCTATCCTTCCGGCCAACGGACTCGAAAGTCCGGTCTGCTGGGAGGCTTCACCATGATCCTGCGCGCCCTTGTCGCCGCATCCGTCTGTCTGGCCCTGGCCGGGCCTGTCGCGGCCCAGACGGTTGCGACCCAGACGGCCGCCGCCTGGAAGGCGCCTCGCAACGCCTGGGGCCAGCCCGACCTTTCCGGCGTCTGGACGAACGCCACCATCACCCCGCTGGAGCGTCCGCCCGTTTTCAAGGGTAGGCTGGTGCTGTCCGAGGACGAGGCCCGCCGGCTCGAGGGCGCCAACGCCTCACGGGTCCAGGCTGGCGCCCGGCCCACCGCCGAGGGAACCAAGGTCGACGACCTGCCGGACTGCGGTCCCGGGGTGTCGGGTCCAACCTGCGGGTACAATAGCTTCTGGGTCGATCCTGGCACCAGGGTGATCCGCATCGGCGGCGAGGCGCGCGCCTCCATCCTGGTCTCGCCTGCCGATGGCCGCCTGCCGATCTTGCCGGAAGCCCAGGCCCGGCAGCGCGCACGGTTCGGCAACGGCCAACTCGGAAATTTCGATGGACCCGAACGTCGGCCCCTCGGCGAGCGCTGCCTGCTGGCCTTCGGGTCCTCATCGGGCCCGCCGATGCTGCCGGTGCTCTACAACAACCACTACCAGATCATGCAGACAGGGGATGAGGTCATGATCCAGGTCGAAATGGTCCACGACACTCGCATCGTGCGGCTTGGCGGCCGTCACCCCCCGTCCCACGTCCGCCTGTGGATGGGCGATTCCCTCGGCCGATGGGAGGGTGACACCCTGGTGGTCGAGACCACCAACTTCCGCGCCGACCAGACCTTCCGGGGCGCCACACGCGACCAGGTGGTGATCGAGCGCTTCACCCGCATCTCGCCCCAGCAGATCCACTATGTGTTCGAGGTGATCGACCCCGCCACCTTCAGCCAGCCGGTCAAGGGCGAGATCGCGCTCAACACGACCAACGACCCGGTCTACGAATACGCCTGCCACGAGGGCAACTACGCTCTTCCCGGCATCCTCGCCGGCGCCCGCGAGGAAGAGCGCAAGGGTCGCGAGATGGAAGGCAACCGCGGCGAGGTGAAGGAAGAGGGCGGCGAATAGGCGGCTACAGGTCCGCCCCGTTTCTGATGCTGCGAGGCCGTGTACGGACGAGGCGCGATCTAAAGGCTCAGCGCCGGGCTCTCAGCGTCACCGCCACGCCCAGCGCCACGCCCAGGGTCAGGCCCACGGCGCCCATGATCAGGGCCTCGCGCTGCAGGGCGGCCTGCAGGCCCAGCCGCGCGCGGCGGGCCAGGCGCCGGGCGCTGA
>JANPKX010000045.1:0-5119 GCA_031426235.1 Alphaproteobacteria bacterium
TCCCGGCCGAACGGGCCTTCGCCGACCGGGCCCATGCCGACGAGGCGGCCGGCTTCTTCCTCGACCAGCTCCTGCGCAATGGCGCCACCAGCGCCCTGGTCTTTTGCACGGTCCACAAGACCTCGACCGAGGCGCTGTTCGAGGCGGCGCTCACCCGCGACATGCGCCTGATCGCCGGCAAGGTGCTGATGGACCGCAACGCCCCGGCCGACCTCTTGGACACCGTCGAGACCGGCCGCGCCGACACCGAGGCCCTGATCCGGACCTGGCAGGGCCGGGGCCGCCTGGGCTACGCCGTCACGCCGCGCTTCGCCGTCACCTCGACCGACGCTCAGCTCGCCATGGCCGGCGAGGTGGCCGCCGCCCACCCCGACGTGCTGATCCACACCCACATGTCCGAAAACATCGACGAGATCGCTGCGGTCGGGCGCCTGTTTCGTGCGGCCCGCGACTATATCGACGTCTACGACAGCGCCGGCCTCGTCGGCCCGCGCTCGGTGTTCGCGCACTGCGTTCACTGCGACGAGGGCGCCTTGGGGCGCTTGGCCAAAGCCGGTGCGTCCATTGCCTTCTGCCCCTCGTCGAACCTGTTGCTGGGCAGCGGCCTTTTCGGCCTGAAGGCCGCCTGCGCGCACGGCGTCAACGCCGCGCTGGGCACCGATGTCGGCGGCGGCGGCAGCTTTTCGATGCCAGCCATGATGGGTGAGGCCTACAAGGTCGGCCAGCTTCGCGGCGACAATCTGGATCCCCTGCACGCCTTCTACCTCGCCACCCTGGCCGGCGCCCGGGCGCTCCATATCGACGGCAACGTCGGCAACCTGGCGCCTGGCAAGGAGGCGGACTTCGTCGTTCTCGATCTTGCCGCCACGCCCCTGTTGGCGCGCCGCACCGCGCGGGCGCGCACCCTGACCGAGACGCTGTTCATCCTGTCGATCCTGGCGGATGACCGGGCGGTCGAGCGCACTTATCTGGCAGGCCGGCTGGCCCATGCGCGCGACGGCGTCTGAGGGCTTGCGGTCGGACGGGTGACCCGCCGATATGGGCCATCCTGTCTGGGGGCTCTCACGTGATCCGTCTGCTTCTGTTCATCGTCGCCTTGCTGGCGCCCAATGCCGCTTTCGCCGCGCGCATCCCGATCAAGGTGGTGGTCCTGACCACCTTCGAGACCGCCGAGGCGGGCACGATCGGACCGGCCTCCGGCGAGTTCCGGTTCTGGGCCGAGCGATATCCGCTGAAGCACGCGCTGAAGGTTCCCGGCGTCGAGGGCCGGGTGCTCTATTCCGACGACGGGGTGCTGGGCGTCGTCACGGGCATGCGGGCAAGGGCGCGCGAGAGCGTGGCCGCAATCGTGCTCGACCCGCGCCTGGACGTCAGCAAGGCCTATTGGGTGGTCGCCGGGATCGCCGGCGTCGATCCGCGCACCGGCTCGATCGGGAGCGCCGCCTGGGCGCAGTGGGTGGTCGACGCCGACCCCATCTTCGAGCGCGACGACCGTGAGATGCCGTCCGACTGGCCCTATGGCCTGTGGTCGCTCGGGACCGACCGTCCGAACGTCAAGGGCGCGGCGCCCGGCTCAAGCGGCATGGCCTGGAAGCTGGATGCCGGCCTGGTCAACTGGGCCTACCAGACAACCCGCGGCATCAAGCTCGCCGACAACGATTTCCTCAAGGCCGCGCGCGTCGGCTATCCCAGCGAGCCGGCGGCCCAGCGCGCGCCCTCAGTCATGATCGGCGACGGGCTCTCCACAACCCGCTTCTGGCATGGCGCGCGGCGCACCCAGTGGGCGCGCGACTGGGTGCGGCTCTGGACCGACGGCGCCGGGACGTTCGTCATGACCGACTGCGAGGACCAGGGGATCATGGACGTTCTGACCAAGCTCTCAGCCGACGGCTTGGTGGACGCCCGCCGCATCCTGGTGCTGCGGACCGCCAGCAACTATTCGCGCGAGCCGGATGGCGCGCCGCCCAAACTGGAATTCACCCACGGCGGCGCCGGCGCGGCGTTCGAGTCCGCCTATGTGGTCGGGGCGCCGGTGGTGAAGGCCCTCGTCGCCGGTTGGGCGACCTACGAGTCCGACCTGCCGCAGGCCCGGCCTTGAGCCTGCTCGACCGCACCTTCAAGCTGGGGGACCGCGGGACCAGCGTCCGCACCGAGGTGCTGGCCGGCGCCACCACCTTCCTGACCATGGCCTATATCGTCCTGGTCAACCCAGCGATCCTGTCCACGACGGGCATGCCGCTGGCCGGCGTCGCCGCGGCCACCTGCCTGGCGGCCGGGATCGGGTGCCTGCTGATGGGCTTCCTGGCCAACTACCCCATCGCCCTGGCCCCCGGCATGGGCTTGAACGCCTACTTCGCCTTCACCGTCGTTGGGACCATGGGCGTGCCGTGGCAGACGGCGCTGGGGTTGGTGTTCATCTCGGGGGTGCTGTTCTTCGTGCTGACCGTGGCGGGCGTCCGTCAGCTGATCGTCAGCGCTATTCCGCGGGCGCTGTTCTCCGCCATCGCCGCCGGCATCGGGCTGTTCATCGCCTTCATCGGCCTTAAGAACGCCGGGCTGGTGGTGGCCAACCCGGCCACCACCGTGGCGCTGGGCGACCTGCATGCGCCGGCGACCCAGCTCGCCCTGCTGGGCCTGGTGATCCTGGCCGCGCTGACCGTGATGAAGGTGCGCGGGGCGATACTGATCGGCATCGTCGGCACGGCGGTCCTAGGCTGGGCGCTGGGCCTGGCGACCTGGGACCCCAAGCCCTACAGCCTCGATGAGATGACCGGCACGGCGCTGCAGCTGGACATCCCCGCCGCGCTCGGCATTGGCGGCCACGGCTTCGGACTGGCGCTGCTGGAGATCCTGTTCGTCTTCCTGTTCGTGGACCTGTTCGACAACGTCGGCACCCTGGTCGCCGTGACCAAGAAGGCGGGGCTGGTCCAGCCGGACGGGACGATACCGCGCCTCAACCGCATCCTCTTCGCCGACGCGGGGGCGACGGTGGTGGGCTCGCTGGCGGGCACCTCCACCGTGGTCAGCTACATCGAAAGCGCCTCGGGCGTCTCGGCAGGCGGCCGCACCGGCCTGACGGCCGTGGTCGTCGGCCTGCTGTTTCTCGTCACCTTGTTCGTTGCGCCCTGGGCCCAGGTGATCCCGGCGGCAGCCACGGCGCCGGCCCTGATCCTGGTGGGCGCAATGATGATGGCGCCGCTGGCCGAGATCGACTGGGACGATCCGGGCGTCGCGATCCCGGCCTTCCTGACCCTGATCACCATCCCGCTGACCTTCTCTATCGCCAACGGCTTGGCGTTCGGCGTCATCGCCTTCGCCGCCCTGCGGATCGCGGGCCGCAAGGCCACGCGCGCCGACTGGCTCCTGTTCAGCCTCGCGGCCCTGTTCGTCGCGCGGTTCGTCTACATGGCGTTCGAGGCCTGACCGGCGTCCCGCTCATCCCCTCCACCGCGTTCCGCGGTCCTCCTCCCCCGCAAGCGGGGGAGGAGCGGCGGCGCTAGGCTCCGCCCCTGTCCCGACGAGGACGGGGGAGGTGGCGGCGAAGCCGACGGAGGGGGCGTTCGCCGCCTACCACCCCGCCTCGAAGGCTTTCAGCAGGCGTTCGTGCCGCCACTGCTCGCGCGCCTTGTCGCTGCCGGCGATCAGCGCCGCGCAGGCGCCCTTCGGCTCTGCGGCGCCGATCTGCCCCGAGCAGGCCTTCGCGGGCTTGCGATAGACGTTCGGATCCTGCCACAGGCCCTCGCCGCTCAGGAAACTGAAGGCGATGCCGTTGCGGGCGGCGGTCTTCAGGTCGGCATAGGTGGCGCCGGTCCGTACCGCCAACTGGTAGTCGGCGCTGAGGTCGCTGCGCAAGATGCCGGAGTCGTCCGTCGACAGGCTCACGGGGATTCCGCGCTGACGGAACCAGGCATACGGATGGTCCTGTGGCTCCACTTCCAGGATCGCCAGGTTTGAGATCGGGTTCACCTCGATGAGGATCCCCTCGGCCGCCATCTCGGCCGCCAGCGCCTCGGCGCCGTCCTCGGCCGGCAGCCCTATGCCGTGGCCGATCCGACGGGCGCCGGCGACCCGGACGGCCTTGGCGACGTGATCGCGCATCTGGTCCGGCGCCACGACCTTGAAATTCACTTCGCCGGCGTGCAGCGCGACCGGGGTCTTCCGGCCCCGATCGGTCAGCTCGGCCACGATCTGCATGTGCACGTCGTAGTACTTGACCGCGTCCGGACTGTCCTCGGGCGCCACCAGCTGCAGGCCCACCCAGCGCTTGTCGGCGGCGACCGTCGCGACGCCCAGCTGCAGCTGGGCCATCGTCTGCTCGGGCGGACCCTGGCGGATCGCCTGCGAGAGATAGCGCACCGTCACTTGGCAGCCGGGGGCCGCCTGAGGCGTGCCGCAATTCAGCACCGCCCGCGCCCGCGCTTCCATGCCGTCGGTGAAGGCGCTCACGGTCGGAACCAGCGCCTCCAGCCCCGCCGCGCTCAGCGCCCCGCGGGTGGCCGCCGCATCGCCCTTCCAGCCCACCTGCGCGCCCAGCCCTCGGACGCGGGCCGGCAACGGCGTGACCATCAGTTCGGAATAGAAGGTATTCTGACGCGCCAGGCCGTCCATGACGTCGGCCAAGGCGTCGCCGTTGCGCAGCGGCGTCGTGCCGCGTCGGCTGAAGGCCGTGAAGAACTGGTCGTGGCCGGATCGCTCACGGAACCCGGGCCGCCGCACCGTCAGGCTGTCGATGAGCGCCGAGCGCCGCGCCTCGTCTGCCACGAAGGCGCCCGCCGGCTGCGCGCCGTCAGCCGCACAGCTGAGGCGTATCGCCAGTTCCGCGGGATCGACGCAAAGGCCGTCCTCAACCGCCCAAGCCATCAGGGACTCCGCCGGGGTCGAGCCTCCCAGGTGGTTGTGCAGCTCCCCGCCCTTGGGAAATGCCCGCAGGAAGGCGGTGAGCTCCCCTGTGGTCATCTTGGCAAGGTCCGGCGCGGCGCAGGCAGGAGCGGCCAACATGAGCGCGGCAAGCAGGGGGGCTAGGATTCGGATCATGCCTGAACCCCGCCGCACCCGCGCCTCTGGGTCAAGCTTGCGGTTCGCCGCAAATGGCTTTTCCTGTGGCCATGCGCGACGCCGA
>JANPKX010000046.1:0-3628 GCA_031426235.1 Alphaproteobacteria bacterium
GCCATGCAGGGCATGGTGACGCGCTCGGCCAACGACGCCGCTGTCGCCATGGCGGAAAAGCTGGGCGGCACCGAACAGCGGTTCGCGGCCCTGATGACCCTCAGAGCCCAGGAACTGGGCATGGCCAACAGCCACTTTGCCAACGCCTCGGGGCTGCCGGACAGCCGCCAGATCACCACGGCGCGCGATATCGCCATCCTCTCGCGGGCGGTGATGCGCGACTATCCGCAGTATTATCGCCTCTTCTCGACCAAGGACTTTCAGTTCCGCGGCCAGAGCATCCGCAATCACAACGGCCTGCTCTATCGAATGGACGGCGTCGACGGCCTGAAGACCGGCTTCACCAACGCCTCCGGCTTCAACCTCGCGGTCTCCGCTGTGCGCGACAACCGGCGCCTGATCGCGGTCGTCATGGGCGGCCCCACCACCGCCACGCGCGACAAGATCGCCGAAGGCCTGCTGCTGACCGGGTTCGACGTGATGACCCGCCGCGCGCACGGCGAGCAGATCACCGTCGCCCAGAACTACTTCGAGCCGGCGCAACTGGCGGATCGGCCGTCACCCTCGATGGCCCAAGGCGATACCGAGACCACCGTCTCGCTGGTCTCCGCAACACCGCCGACGCGGACATCCCGCCTGCAGATCGTCGAGGCGCGCTCGGTTCCCAAGCTCAATTCGACCGCGAAGAAGACGGCAGGCGGCCGCTGGACCATCCAGGTGGGCACCTTCAAGAACCGCGCGGACGCCCGCGACCAGCTCGCCATCGTCGGTCGCCGCTTCGGCGCCCTGGTCGACGATGCCCGCGCCATCGCCGAGAAGGACGATGGCAAGTACCGCGCCCGGTTCGCCGGCCTCAGCGAAGACAGCGCGCGCGACGCCTGCCGCGCCCTCAAGTCCAAGAAACAGCCCTGCGTCGTGATGCCCCCCGGCCGCGGCTAGGGGTTCTCAAAAGCCTGTCATCCCGGTTTTCGCGCCAGCGAAAGACCGGGACCCATCCCCGGATGCAGGCAAGATCGCGAGGCGGCGAAGCTTCGCCCTCACACCACGGCCGGAAGCTGGGTCCCGGTCTTCGCCTGCGGCGAAACCGGGATGACATGGGGGGATGCCGCCGCTACTTCGCCAGCAGCCGGTCCCGGGCAGCGTTGAGCTGGGCGGCCAAGCCGGCGGTGCCGCCCTTGTCCGGATGCACCGCCCGCATCAACCGTGTGTAGGCGCCCTGGATTTCCTCGCGCGTCGCCTCAGGCCCCACGCCCAGGATCCGCCGGGCTTCGTCGGCGGCCATGCTCGAGGTGGGGACGGCGGGTGGGGACCGGGTCCCGATCGCATCCTTGCGGGCGGAGACCGCCAGCCCCAAGCCCGCCACCGCCAGCACGATGCCCGCTCCCCACGATCCGCGCACGCTGACGAATACCGCGGCGGTGAACACGGCCAGCGCCAGAGCGCCGGTCAGCACGCGCCACTCGCGCCGTTTCAGGATCGGTTTGCGGCCACCCAGGTAGAACACCAGCGCCAGGGCGGCCCCGCCCAGGACGAGGTAGGTCAGCATCGGGCTACTCCGCCGCGATCCGCTCGCTGCCGTCCAGCCCCTGGAAGCCCAGCGCCACCATCAGCGCCCGCAATTCCTGGCGCGCGGCCACATGCTGCAGGCTCATCGCCACGGGCCGGATCGTCGGGGACAGGTCGGCGACCGTCAGACCGAAGGGGAACAGTTCGCGATAGATCACCCGGTCGCGCAGGCCCGGCCCGACGCGAAAGCCCACCTTCTTGGACAGCGCCTCGACCCGCTCGTCCAGGCGCCGGCGATTGCGCGCCTCGGTGGGCGCCAGGCGGGTGCGCAGCACCACCCAGTCGATCTGTTTGCGGGCCACGGTCGCCCGCTCCTTGCGGCAAGCCCAGACGGTCTCGGCGTAGAGCGAGTGGCGCTTCAGATCCAACGTCACCGGATCCACCACGCCCAGCATGTCGAAGTCGACGAAGCTGTCGTTCATCGGCGTCACGATCAGGTCGGCGCGCGCGTGGGCCGCCCGGCTGATGGCGGTGTCGCTGCCGGGGGTGTCGATCAGCACGAAGTCGGCCTGCGCGCCGACCTCTTCGAAGGCGGTTGCGAACCGGGCCAGCTGATCCGGGTCGGGCGCTTTGGCCAGGGCATCGCCCGCCGCCGAGATCGGATGCTCGATGGGCATCGGAGCCTCGACCCCGTTGGCCGCCAGCCAGGCGCGGCGGTTGGCGAAGAAGTGGCCCACCGTCTGCTGGCGCAGGTCCAGGTCCAGCACCGCCACACGCGCTCCGGCGTGCATCAGGGCCGTGGCGATGTGGATCGCCAGGGTGGACTTGCCCGCCCCGCCCTTTTCGTTGCCGACCACGATGACGCTGGCCTGGCCCATGGGTTTCCGCTCCGACTCAGTAGGCGCCTAAGTGACATGGGCAGGCGCCCCCCCGTCAACGCTGACGCGGGCTACCAGGCTCCGGCTTCACGCAGCCGCCGCGCCAGATCCTCCGGCACATCGGCGAACGCCTCGCCGTCCAGGTCGACCGGCGCATCTTCGGCGGTGAGGTAACGCCAGCCCTGAAACGCCCGCCGAGGCGTGGGCGCGACCCGTACGCAGGTTTCGTCCAGCGTCACGTCGCAACGCTGCGTGACCCCCTCGCCCGTCGTCCTGATACTGGTGATCCGCTGCCGGCAAAGGATCACGCCCTTGAACACCCGGTAGAGCGAGCCGCCCGCGATGAGTTCGCCCGCCCGCTTGGGCGTCATGCGGGTCGACATGATCCACGGCGACTCCGGCCCACCGTTCCGCGCCCGCCACGCCAGCATGTCCTCCACCGTCGCCGCTCCGACGGCGAGCTTGATCATATGCAACGTCATGCCGCCCGCTTAGGGCTGCATCGGCCCATTGGGAAGACTCGCGCGCGGGACTAGGCTTCGCTGGTGTCCAATCTGCCCGACATTCCCGTCGATTCGGCCCTGACCCGGCTGTTCCGGCATCCGCGCGCCCAGGCCGAGACGATCTGGTTCTCGCTGCCCGGGGGCTCGAAGCTCTACGGCCAGGGCGACATGTCCGACCAGCTCTACGTCGTGCGGACGGGTCGGCTGGGGGCTTTCCGCCGCGACGAGGGCCAGGAGCCGCATTTCCTGGGCGTCATTCGGCCGGGCGAACCGGCGGGCGAGATGGCTCTGATCGCGGGCATGCCGCACTCGGCCGACATCTATGCGCTGCGCGATTCCGAGGTCTTCGCGGTGCCCAAGGCGGCCTTCTTCGCGGCCTGCGAGGCCGATGCGGGGGTGATGACCGAGCTGGCGCGGCTGATGATCCTGCGCAGTCGCCAGGTCGCCCGGCGCGGGCCGGTGGGGGATCCGTCGGTGTTCGGCTTTGTCGCTGCCGGACGTCCTGGACCGATCCGGCCGATGGTGGAGCGGCTGCAGCGCGAGATCGCGGCCCTGGGCTACCAGGTCACCACCATCGGCGCGGAGGCCGCCGCAGCGCCCACGGAATGGTTCTCCGAGGTCGAGCGGGTCCATGACTATGTGCTCTACGTCGCCGAGAGCGACGAGCCGGCCTGGGCGCCGTTCGTCCCGCGCCAGGTGGACCGCCTGTTCCAGGTGGCCCGCGGCGACCGCGCGCCCGAG
>JANPKX010000047.1:0-5490 GCA_031426235.1 Alphaproteobacteria bacterium
GGGATTGCCGCCGGCGTTGCTCCGCGAGGCGTTCTCGCTGGGCGGGGTCCAACGCACGGCGGCGGACGGCGTCTTCATCACCCCACGGCGCGTCTCGATGACGATGTCGGCGTTGGCCGTCATGCCCGGCAGCAGCTTGCGCTGCGGATTATCCGCCTCGGCGATTACGGTGTAGGCCACGACGTTTTGCTCAGTGGACGGCTGTTTGCGCACCTGGGTGACGATGCCTTCGAAGGTGTCGTCGGGGAACGCATCGACGGTGAAGCGCACCATCTGGCCCTCCTGCACCTGGCCGACGTCGGCCTCGTCCACGCTGATCTTGACCTCCACCTTCGACAAGTCCTGGGCGATGGTGAAGAGGACCGGCGCCTGCAGGCTGGCGGCCACGGTCTGTCCGGGTTCCACCTTGCGGTCGACGACCACGCCATCTATGGGGGCGGAGATGGTCGTGCGGCCCAGGTCCGTCCGCTGTATACGCAAAGCCGCCTGGCTCTGTTGCACCCGCGCGCGGGCAGCCGCGACATTCGCCTGCGCCGTGCGCATCGCCGCCGTGGCCTGGTCCAGGACGGCCGCCGAAGACCATCCGCCGTCGACCAGCGCCTTCTTGCGGGTGTAGTCGGCCTGGGCGTTTGCCAGCGTCGCCTGGGCTTGGCGGACCGAGGCCTCTCCGGCGGCGATGTCGGCCTGGCTCTGGGCAACCCGCGACTGGTAGGTCTGGGGGTCGAGGGTTGCAAGGGTCTGCCCGGCGCGGACTTCGTCGTTGAAGTCCGCCAGCACCTGGGTCACCTGGCCGGAGATCTGCGAACCCACGTCGACTGTGATCAGGGCCTGCAGCGCGCCGGACGCCGAAACCGATCGCGTGATGTCGCCCTGTTCGATCGCAGCGAGGCGATAGGGATCTTTCTCCGCCTTGGGTCGCATCTGGCAGGCTACCACGCTGCCCAGCCCCAGTAGGATAATGGCGCCGACGATCCAGGCCGCGCGAGGGACGCGGAAGCCTTTGCGGGAAGAGTTTGAGGTTTGGCGCATGCAGGTCCCGTGGCGGTGGCCCAGCAGGGCCCAGGCGACATTAGGCGCGGAGGCTTTGCCGCTCGATTTCAGTCCGATATGCCCGTGTTACGCAACCGACGCCAATGGGCGCAATTCGGCCTCAGAGCGGCAGCTGCACCCGCGCGGTCAGACCTCCGCCCAACCGGTTGATCAGGTTGACGTCCCCGCCGTGCCCGCGCGCGATAGAGCGCACGACGGCCAGACCCAGGCCGATGCCGCCGGTCTGGCGGCTTCGTGACGGCTCACGTCTATAAAACGGCTCAAAGACCTTCTCGGTGTCGGTCGGCGGGATACCCGGCCCGTCATCATCGATCTCCACCACGGCGTTGCCGCCGTCGGCGAAGACCCGGGCGCGGGCGCGGCCGCCGAACTTGACCGCGTTTTCCAGCAGGTTCGCCACCAGCCGGCGCAAGGCCATAGGATCGCCCTCCAGCACCACCTTTTCACCCGGCTCGACCTCGGTCAGGGCGCCGGTCTCGGCCATCTCATCGCAAAGGCTCTCGACCAAGGATGAGAGCTCCAGCGGGGTGCGCTCTCCCGGCCGGGTGGAGTCCCGCACGAAGTTGAGGGTGGCGGTGATCATCGCCTCCATCTGGTCGAGGTCGTGGGCGTACTTGGCCCGTTGATCCTCGGGAAGGGTCTCGATGCGGAACCGCAGGCGGGTCAGGGGCGTGCGCAGATCGTGGGCGATAGCGCCCACCATGGCGGTGCGGTCTTCGACGTAACGCTGCAGTCGGCGCTGCATCTCGTTGAGCGCCTGGGCCGCCACGGCGATCTCGGCCGGGCCGCGAACCTCGACGGGGGGCGACAGCGGATCGCGCCCCAGCCGCTCGGCCGCTTCGGCGAAAACCTGGATCGGTTTGGAAAGCCGCCGGGCGAAAATCCAGGCGACCGGCGACATCGCCAGGGCCGACAGCACGAACCACAGCACGACGCGCTGCTGCCAGTCGTTAAGGCCGAACGCGGGTTCCGGCTGCAGCACGAGCCAGCGCCCATCGGGCTGGCGGAGGCCGACCTTGAACGGCGCGATGAGGAAGTGTTCCTCCTCACCCATGCCGGCGCGCGCCGCGCGGTCCCGGATGATCTGGCCGACCCTTCGATCCGAGAGCGGACCGCGCTCGCCCGCCACGATCACATCGGCCACAGGAACGCCCAGGCGCGCCGCCAGCTTGGCGCGAATGGACGGAATGGTGGAACCCTGAAGGATGGGGGAGGGCGGTGCAACCTCACGCGTCAGAATCAGCGGCTGACGTTCGACGAAGGTGTTGCCGGTCCCACGCAAGGAGCGTTCGATCTCCGAAACCCGGTAAAAATCTGGGGCTGGCGGTGGCAGGTTGAACAGCAGGAAGGCGCTCATAGCCCACGCCGCGACGAGGGTCAGGCCCGTCAAGGTCAGCAGCTGGACGACCAGCGGCGCGGTGGGCCGGGCGCCTTGCATCAGGTTCGCTTGACCTTGGCCGTGAACATATAGCCCTCGTTGCGGATCGTCCGGATCAGATCATGACCGCCGCCGCCGTCGTCCAGCTTGCGCCGTAGCCGACTGATCTGGACATCGATCGCGCGATCGAAGGCGTCCGAATCGGGCCCGCGCGCGAACTCCAGCAGCTGGTCCCGGGTCAGCACCCTCTGCGGCCGCTCCACGAACGCGCGCAACAGGGAAAACTCGCCCGAGCTCAGGTTTACCACCACGCCGGCGGGGGAGCGCAGCTCGCGGCGCACGAGATCGAGCCGCCATCCTGCGAACTCGCAACCTGCGCCGAGGGGGCCCGTGGTGGTCCGCTGCTCGGCGCGGCGCAGTACGGCCCGCACCCGCGCCAGCAACTCGCGCGGGTTGCAGGGTTTGGCCAGGTAGTCGTCAGCGCCCAACTCCAGGCCCACGATGCGGTCCGTATCCTCGCCCATGGCCGAAAGCATGATGATCGGCGGACCGCCCTCCGCGCCGGTCAGCCGCCGGCAGATCGCCAGACCGTCTTCGCCGGGCAGCATGACATCCAGCACGATGAGATCGACCGGGCCGCGCTCCAGCACGCGCTCCATCTCGGGCCCATCGGCGGCGGTCTCCACCTTGTAGCCATGCTTTCCCAAGAAGTCGGACACGACGTCACGGATACCCGGATCGTCGTCGACCATCAGAATGCGCGCGCCAGCGCCCGCCATTTCAGTATCCAGGTCCATGAGCGCGAGCTTGCCCGCCGGGCGTAACCCCGGTGTGTCTCGCCTGTAACCGGCCGCTTCCGCCGCGCAGCGGGCGCCTGCTCATTCGCCGGCCAGAACGGAGTCGGCGACGAACGGGTTGGTTTGCCGTTCCCGTCCGAAGGTCGACATCGGGCCGTGTCCGGGCACGAAGCTGACGTCCTCGCCCAGCGGCCACAGCTTGCCGGTGATGGCGTCGATCAGGTCCTGGTAGTTCCCGCGCGGGAAGTCGGTCCGTCCGATCGAGCCCTGGAACAGCACGTCGCCCACCTGCGCGAACCTGGCCGCGCGGTTGAAGAAGATCACATGGCCCGGCGTATGCCCGGGGCAGTGGATCACCTCGAAGGTCGTCTCGCCCAGCGCCACCGTGTCGCCGTCGTGCAGCCAGCGGTCGGGGGTGAAACCCTTCGCCTCCGGCATGCCCCACTTGGCGCCCGAGGCGTCGATCTGATCGATCCAGAACGCGTCGTCCGGGTGCGGGCCTTCGATCGGCACGCCGGTCAGCGCCTTCAGGGCCGCCGTGCCGCCGGCGTGGTCGAGGTGGCCGTGGGTGATCCAGATTTTCTCCAGCGTCAGGCCATACTGATCCAGCGCGCCCATCAGCCGGGGAACCTCGCCCCCCGGATCGATGATCGCGGCCTTCATCGTCTTCACGCACCAGACGATAGTGCAGTTCTGCTGCAGGGGCGTCACCGGCGCCACAATGGCGCGGATCGGCATGGCGTCGGTGTCGGATTGTGCAGTCATGGGTCGGACATGATCGTGTTTCAGCGCCGAAAATGAAAGGCCATCGGTAAGCTGCGCGGCGATTGCGGCGACGACGCGGCGCGTCTAGCTTGCAAACAGGCCCGCAAAGGGCGGAATCGACCAGGGAAACAGCCGTATGGCGAATGGAATGGCGCGCATCTTCCTGCGCAAGTCGGTCGGGCAGATCCAGTCCGAGCACGAGCAGGGCGAGCTGAAGCGCTCCCTCGGTGCGATCAACCTCATCCTTCTGGGCATCGGCTGCATCATCGGCACCGGGATCTTCGTGCTAACGGGGCGGGCTTCGGCCCAGTTCGCCGGCCCGGGCATCATGATCTCGTTCATCATCACTGGCACGCTCTGCGCCTTCGTGGCGCTTTGCTACGCTGAGCTCGCGGCGGCTCTGCCGGTCTCCGGATCCGCCTATTCCTACACCTATGCCTCCATGGGCGAGGGCGCGGCCTGGGTCATGGGCCTGCTGCTGGTTCTGGAATACGGACTGGCAGCCTCGACGGTATCCGTCGGCTGGTCGGGCTATTTCGTCAGCCTGATGAACGATTTCGGACTGCACATACCCCCTGCGTTGCAGGCGGCTCCGGGCGTGGCGGTCAAGGATCACGCCGGCGCGGTGATCGGTACGGGCGTGGTGAACCTGCCGGCCATCGTCGTCATCGGCCTCGTGACGCTGCTGCTGGTCCGCGGGGTCACGGAATCGGCGGCCGTCAACAACATCGTCGTGGCCATCAAGGTGACGGTGGTCGTCGCCTTCATCGTCATCGGCTTCAAGTACGTCGACTTCGCCCAGTGGTCCCCCCTGATCCCGGCCGAAATCCCGGCGCGTCCGGAAGGCACCGACAACAGCACCTGGGCCCAGATCGGCCGCGCTCTGGGCGATGTGATCACCGGCAACACCGACCACAAATACGGGATCGGCGGGGTGATCCATGCCGCCGCCGTGATCTTCTTCGCCTACCTCGGCTTCGAGGCGGTCTCAACGGCGGGCGCGGAAGCCAAGAACCCCGGCAAGGACATGCCGATCGGCATCCTGGGCGCCCTGACCATCTGCACCATCCTCTACATCCTGACCTGCGCGGTGCTGGTCGGCATCGTGCCCTACGCCGAACTGGACGTACCCGCGCCGATCGCGCTGGCCGCGGACCGGATGGGCCTGCCGTGGTTCGCCTTCGTGGTGAAAGTGGGCGCCATCGCCGGCCTGTCCTCGGTTATGCTGGTGCTGCTCTACGGCCAGACCCGGGTGTTCTACACCATGGCCCGCGACGGCCTGCTGCCCAGCGCCCTGGCCAAGGTGCACCCCAAGTTCCAGACGCCATGGGTCAACACCTTGATCGTCGGCGCCCTCGCCATGCTGGCGGCGGGGTTCCTTTCGCTGGACGCGCTGTCCGACCTTTCGAACGTCGGCTCGCTGGCCGCGTTCGCACTGGTCTGCATCACCGTGATCTATCTGCGGCGGACGGATCCGGGTCTGATGCGGCCGTTCCGTAC
>JANPKX010000048.1:0-8633 GCA_031426235.1 Alphaproteobacteria bacterium
GGGCCACGTGGCCCTTCCAGAACACCAGGTCGCCACGATCGAAGGCCTCGGCCGCGATCGGCGCGAAAGCGGCTTCCTGCTGGTCGGCGTCGCGCGGGCAGGCCCGCCCACAGGCGAACAGGGCTTGTTGCACCAGGCCTGAGCAGTCCAGGCCGAGGCTCTCGCGCCCGCCCCAGAGATAGGGCGCGCCCACGAAACGCTCGGCCACGGCGGCCCAGTCGTCTTCGAAGGTCCCGATCGGCGTCAGGTGATTCGCCGCCACCCAGCCCAGGCCCTCGACCTGCGCCAGCCGTCCCTCGATCGCCTCAACCGTGACAAGGCTGTTGATCGAGATGGGACCGATAGCGCGTGACTTGATGCTGGGCCCGGCAAAGGCGTAGGTGCGGATCGCGGACACGCGGTGCGTCGGGGTCGGCGCTGCGGCCCGCAGCGTCGCAGCCTCCACGAAGCCCACATAGCCGTCGCGGCTGGCCTGGCCGAACACCCAGGCGCCCTCCTCTTCCAGCACATGGAACTGCTCGCCGAACAACAGTTGGTCCATCTGCTCGGCCGCGGCGTCGGGACCGGACCGCAGGCTGGCGGCGGCCGCCACACAGCTCTTCACAGCCGGCTCCAAATAGACCTCGGCGGCCAGGATACCCTCAAGGCTGCTGACGGCGATGCCGTCGCGCCACAGGGTCGTACGGGGATCGTGCTTCATGCGAAGCGCTCACGGATCATTCGATAAAGTCCGCGGATCGCCTGAGCTTCACCGCCACTAGGGAATCCGGGTCGTGCCCGAGGGTTCCACGCGAAAATGTCCAGATGCGCCCAGGGGCCCTTGGGGGCGAACCGCTGGAGGAAGAGCGCCGCGGTCACCGAGCCGGCCTGAGCCCAGGCGTCAGGGTCGTTCTTGATCTGGGCCACATCGCTGTCCAACGCCTCGCCGTAGGCCTTCCATAAGGGTAGTCGCCACAACGGATCCCACTCGGCCCGCGCCGCCGCCTCGATCTGGGCGGCGAGGTCTTCATCGTCGGTGAAATAGGGTGGCAGTTGCGGTCCCAGGGCCACGCGCGCCGCGCCCGTCAGGGTGGCCAGGTCGAGGGTCAGCGCCGGCTCCAGTTCGCCAGCCCGCGTCAAGGCATCGGCCAGGATCAGCCGCCCCTCGGCGTCGGTGTTGCCGACCTCGATGGAGATCCCGGCCCGGGACGCCAGGATGTCCCCCGGCCGCATGGCGTCGCCAGAGATAGCGTTCTCCACCACCGGCATCAGCACTGAAAGCCGGATCGGAAGCTTGCCCGCCATGATCATCCGCGCGAGCGCCAGCACATGGGCCGCGCCGCCCATGTCCTTCTTCATGTTGCGCATGCCGGCGGACGGCTTGATGTCGAGCCCGCCGGTGTCGAACACCACGCCCTTGCCCACCAGGCAGACGAGCGGGGCATCGGCCGCAGGGCCGGCGGCCGCCCATTCGATCTCGATCATCCGCGGCGCGCGGGCGGGGTCTGCGGCGCGGCCCACGGCGTGGACAGCGGGATAGTTGGCCTCGAGCAGCCCCTCGCCCGTGATCACGGTGATCCGGGCGCCGTACTGCTCGGCGATCTCGCGCGCGATGGCCTCGACCTGCCGGGGGCCCATGTCGTTGGCCGGCGTGTTGATCATGTCGCGCGCGAGGTGGCAGGCGTGGGCGACCTGTCGGACCTCGTCGACGTCGGCATCCGGAGCCAGCAGGCGTGGCCGCTCGCCCTTGGCGGGCTTGTAGCGGTCGTAACGATAGCTCCCGAGCGCGAACTGCAGGGCGATCTGGTCGGCGCTCAAGGCCTGCGGCGCCTCAGCGATCCGGAAGACGCCGGCCGGCAGTTTCGCGGGCAGGGCGCGGAACACGGTCGGGTGCTGGCCATCGCCCGCGCCGAACATCACCCGGCTCAGCGCGCCGTCGGGCCCTGGAACGGTCAGCAACTGTCCCGGCTTGCCCTTGAACTCCGCGGGGGCGGCCAGGGCGGCGGCGAACGGGTCGGCGGCGAGCGCGGCGGCGGTCTCGGCCTCGCTCAGCGCGTGGACCGCGATGGCGGAGCCGTCCCAGGTCTGGAGGATGACATCGGACATGGGCGGTAGCCTAAAGCCCCAGCCCGGCGGCGAACAGGGTCTGGGGAAAGGCGACCAGCGCGCCGAAGGCGATCGCCACCCCATAGGGCGCCGCCTCGCCGGGCCGCGCCAGGCGCGTGAACCAGGCCGGGCCGGAGAGCACATACGGACGCAAGGCCGGCGCGCGCAGCGCCAGCAGCAGCAGGGCCAGCCCGCCACCCGCCACGGCGGTCGTCATGAGGAACGGCGCGCCAGCCGGCCAGCCCAGCCACAAGGCCACGGACGCGAAGAGCTTGGCGTCTCCGCCGCCGAGCCACCGCAGGGCGAACATCGCCATGCCGGCCATCAGGGCCGCCACGCCGACCAGGGCGTTCTGAGCCACGGCGGCGAGCGGCAGGCCGGCGACCAGTGCGGCGACCGGAAAGGCGGTGACCAGCGCCAGCGAGATCCAGTTGGGGATGGTGTAGGACGTCACGTCCTTCAAGGCCGCCGTCAGGACCAGGGCGGAGAACACGACGGCAAGGGCGGCGGGGATCAGGGACGGCATCGAAGAACCTTCAGCCTGACCATCTTATCGCCACGCGAATGAACGGACCGTTGCGGCCACGCTTCGGCCAACGAAAAAAGGCTCCGGCGTTTCCGCCGAAGCCCAATTCCGCGAAGCTGCGCGCCGGATCAGGCGGCGCTGACCGCGTCGCTGATCTTCGTGAACGCGCCTTCGAGGCTGGTGCCCACGGCTTGCAGCGCGGTGACGAGCACCACGGCGATGAGCGCGGCGATCAGGCCATACTCGATGGCGGTCGCGCCGGATTCGTCTTTCAGGAAGCGGGTGACAAAGTTCGACATGGGCTCTTCTCCATTGTGGCGAGCAGACTGTTTGGCGGGGGCTCAAAGCTCTTGCCGGCTCGCCCCTAAGAACACGCCCAAGGTCGGCGATCGCGTTTAAGTCGCCATGAACCGCAATGCCTAATATCGGCTCATCCTATACCCACGCTTAACCATGGCGCGCCGCGGGGCTCAGCCCGTCAGAGCCCGGTCCCGGCCGCCGCCGCGCACGAAGAAAAGCCCCGCGAGCCCCAGGCCAAGCAGGATCAGCAGGGTCGCGAATCCGCCCTGCTGGGTCCCGGTCGCCCGCGTGCCCCAGTTCACCAGGGTGGGCGCCAGCCACGCCGTCGCCACGCCTGACAGGGCATAGACCCCGAAGAACGCGCCGGTCTGTTCGGGCGGCGTCAGCCGGGTCAACAGCGTGCGGCTCGAGGCGTATTGGGCGGTGATAAAGATGGCGTTGGAAAACCCGATCGCGATGAACACCCAGTCCGGCAGGTATCGGAACACCGGCCCGTCCCAGAGCGGCGCGTGGGCGGCGGCGTCGTAGGGCCATAGGAAGAGGATCATGTCGGGCCGGATGCCTAACATCCCCACGAGCCCCAACATGGAGATGAAGATCGAGATCTTCAGCGTGTTCTTCGGTCCCACCGCCGCGTCCAGCCAGCGGGCCACGAAGCCGCCGAACACGGCGAAGACGCTGAGCATGATCCCGTAGGCCAGCAGCTCGAGCGCCCCCCACTTCATGACGCCCACCGAATAGACGCCCGCGTACACCAGGATGCCGTTCATCCCGTCGACGAACAGCATGCGCGCGCCGACGAAGGTGGCCGCGTCGCGGTAGTGGCTGATGGTCTTGAGCATCCGCCACAGGTCGGCCGCGCCGTCGGCCAGGGCCTTGAACGGCCGGATCCCGGTGGGCGGCGCGTCCGGGGTGAAGAGGAACAGAGGGATCGAGGCGACCAGCATGATCCCCGCCGCCATGACGGCGACGACGCGTTCGTGCTCGTGCGTGGCGGTGTCCAGTCCGAAGAGCGGCGCGGCGGCGACCCAGCTCCAATCCACCTTGCCGGGCAGGGCGAAGGCCCAGGCGGTGAAGGCCAGGGCGATCACCGAGAACAGGTTACCCAGCGACAGGCCCAGCCCGGAGGCCTTGTGCGCGCCACCAAGGCCCGCCGCCCGCACCAGCAGGGAGTTGTGCAGGATGCCCGCATAGTTGAAGAGCACCTGCACCGTCATGGCGATGAGCATGGTCTGGGTCACCGACAGACCCGACCCGTCCGGCCTCGCCCACCACAGCGTCACCAGCAGCGGGATCATCAGGCCGACGGTCAGACCCAGCAGGCCCTTGCGCCGGCCCAGCTTGTCCGCCGCAGCCCCGATGAAGGGCGCGGTGGCCATGACGGCCCAGCCCGCCCACTGCTGCCACTGAGAGATCACCGCCTGGCCCCGGACGGGATCGCCGACCATCGTGGCGGCCACATAGGGCATGAAGATGTAGATGATGATGAGGATCGCGAAGGGATCCTGACCGCCTTCGAAGATCGACCACGCGTAGCCGCCGCGGTTCAGTCGGGCGCCCGGCGCGGCGACGGCTTCGTTGTTGCGTGCGGTCACGGTGATCCCTTTGTCGCCGCATGTTGAATGCGGCCCCCACGTCACCGTAACGGCGCACAGGGCCAAGTCGAGGATCGTCTCGAAGCCGGGCCTCCGATCACGCCTCCTCGGGCGGCTTGATGTCCTTGAACCGGGCCAGCAGCAGCAGGTCGTACGCCACCTTCAGCCCCCCGCCGATCAGCAGGGGCCAGGGGAAGACGGCGGCGCTGAACAGCCAGCCCGCCAGCGCCGGGCTGAGCGCCGCGGCCAGGCTGCGCGGGACGTTGGTCACGCCCGCCGCGGCGGCGCGTTCCGGCGGCGTCACCACCGCCATGACGTAGGAGGTCCGCGCCGGCACATCCATGCTGGACAGCGCGGCGCGGACGGTCAGCAGGCTCAGGGCCACAGGCAGGCTCGGTGCGAAGGCGCAGGCTGCGACGCACAGGTTCGCCGGGATGTGGGTGAACACCATCGTGTTGACGAGCCCGATCCGCCGCGCCAGGTAGCCGGCCACGAACTGCGAGCTCGCGGTCAGAATGCCCGTCCAGAAGAAGAAGGCGCCGGCCGCCGACAGCGTCAGGCCAAAGCGGTGGAACAGCCAGAGCGCCAGCAACGACTGCACCAGGAACCCGCCGCCGAAGGAGTCCAGGCTGAAGAGCGCGGCGAGGCCATAGACCCGTCGCTTGGACGGACCCAGCGCGGTGCGCGGCGCCGCGCCCACGCCGGCCTCGCGCGGCAGCCGGCGATAGACGACGAAGGCCATGGCCCCCAGCAGTCCGTAGAGAACGAAGGCGCCGGCGATCACGTCGTCTCGTGGCCGCATCAGGGCCGCAGCCAGGGGATCGACCAAGGCGACCGACAACGCGCCCAGGGCGACCCCGACGGCGCCCAGAACATTGTAGAGCGCGAACCGCTGGGTTCGCGTGGCGTCCGGGCCGGCCTGGGCCAGCATCGCCTGTTCCAGCGGCACGAAGACGCTCACATCGCCGCTCGACGGGTTCAACGTTCCCACGAAAGCCACCACCACCAGCGGCCAGAAGGCCTGGGCCTGCGAGAACGCCAACCCGGTCGCCAGCATCAGCCCGCAGCTCAGCAGCAACAGCCGTCGGGCCGGGACGCGGTGGCCCGCCAGTCCGACGGCCAAGGTGAGGGCGGCGGAGCCCAACATGGCGGCGGTCGTCACCACGCCCACCTGGAAGGGCCCAAGGCCGAGACCGATCAGGTAGACGGGCAGCAAGAGGGCGGTGAACCCATCGCCGAACCCGCGGATGGCGCGGGCGCTCATCAGGAGGCGGGCGTCGGTCATGGCGCCATGTTTGGCACGGACCGGCAGGCGCCGTCCCCCGCGGCTATTTCAACAGGCGCCGGGGCGCGGCGAGCCGCCAACTGCTTCGCAGGCGCGTCTCGACGAGAGCCCAGTCGGGATCGGCCAGGCTGATCGCGATCCAGCCGGCCGCGCCGATGTAGGCTGGCCAGGCGAAGGTCTCGGGATCCGCCTCGATCAGGATGTCCTGCTCGTCGCGCCCCGTGGTCTTGACGCAGAGGTCGGTGCGCCCGTCGCCATGATGATCGTGCTTGAAGTAGGCGAACATCTTGCCGGCGACGGAGAAGGCGGGGTCCCCGTGCGAGACCTTCTCTGCCGTCTCCGGCAACGCCAGGCAAAGGCCGCGCAGGCGCACCAGGACGGCATCGGGGTCGGAATTCAACATGCGGTGACGCTTCGGGATGGCAGGTCCGTCCACTAGATACCCTGAATGATCCTCCCGGAAGCCCGCCGTCAGTTCATCCTCGACAACACCCGCCCGCAATCCCCACCGCACACGCCGGAATTGACCCTGCGCCTCGCCGACGAGATCACGCCCATCTGGCGGATGACCGAAGAGGCATTGTCCGAGATCGGCCTGCCGCCGCCGTTCTGGGCGTTTGCCTGGGCCGGCGGTCAGGCGCTCGCCCGGTACATCCTGGACAACCCTGCCCGGGTCGCCGGCCGCGCGGTGATCGATTTCGCCTCCGGGAGCGGCATCGTCGGCATCGCGGCCGCCAAGGCCGGGGCCTCGCGCGTTCTGGCCGCCGATATCGACAGCTTCTGCGGCGCCGCCCTGGCGGTGAACGCCACGGCCAATGGCGTCGGGGTCGACTACACTGACGCCGATCTGCTCGAGGCGCCGCCGCCCGCCTGGGCCGAGGTCATCCTCGCTGGCGACATATGCTACGAGAAGCCTCTGGCCGCGCGGGTGATGGCCTGGCTGGGCGACGCGCGGGCCGGCGGAGCCACCGTGCTGATTGGCGACCCCGGCCGCAGCTACTTCCCGCGGGACGGCTTGGTGAAGCTGGCCGAGTATCAGGTGGCGACCACGCGCGAGATCGAAGACATGACGGTGAAGCGGACGGCGGTCTGGACACTGCCTTAGCGGTCCGTGCGACGAAGCTGAGCAAGGGGGAGTTGCGCCAAGCAGGTTTCAACCTAGAGTTCACTGGACGGGTTGGGGATGATCATGCGGTTCTTTTCGGTGCTCGCGGTGGCTTGCCTTGCGCCCGTCTGGGCTGCGGGCGCCCAGGACTTCAAGTTCGCAACGCCGACGCCGGCGCTCGCCATGCCAGCCGGCGCGGCGCGCACGCTCCCGATCGCGCTGACGCGGATAGCGGGGAACATTCCGGCGGGCACGGCCTGGGCGGAGTTGTCCGCAGGGTCGGTCCCATGGCCCTGCAAGCCAAAGGAGTTGGTGAAATGGGAGGAAGCCGACAACACCCTCCCGACCGAAACCTTCGCGCGCGTGTTCCGGGATGAAATCAAGGCCGCCGGGTTCGCCACGTCCGGAGATCCCAACAACCTGTTCGAGTCCGATACGGCGAAGCCCGAGTATCAACTCGGCGCCCTGATCACGAACATCAAGCTCCGCCACTGCTACAGGGAAGCGCTTCCCTTCAAGGAGTTTTGGGACACCAGTCTCGTCATGAGCGTCGAGTGGCAGTTCTACTCGGTGACGCAGGCGAGGGTCATCGCGCGCCTCACCTCTTCCGGCGGCTTCGAGACCAAGACCAAGGACCCCAGCTTCGTCGAAGTCCTGAGCGGAGGGTTCGCCGACAATGTGCGCCGGCTGACCAACGACGAACAGTTCCGACGGCTCGTGACATCCGGCGCGCCGGCGAGTGCGGCGCCCGCAGCCGCCGCGGCGCCGATCTCCGTGACCTTCGCCTCCGCCGCGCAACCCGTTCCCCTCAACATCGCCGTGAAGAGCGTGGTCACCATCTTCGCGGGCGAGGGCATGGGCAGCGGCGTTCTGATCTCGTCCGACGGCTACATCCTGACCAACCACCACGTGGCCGGGTCTAACGGACGGGTTCGAGTGCGCTGGCCGGACGGCGAGGATACCGTGGGCGAGGTGATCCGGGGCGATCCGCGCCGCGACGTGGCCCTGGTGAAAACCGCGGCCCGTGGCGCCCCGCTGGGGATCCGACCAGCGCCGGCCCAGTTGGGCGAGACCGTCTTCGCTGTCGGCACGCCGCTGGATAAGCAGTTTGCCACCACCCTGACGCGCGGCATCGTCTCGGCGACGCGGCTGATCGAGGGCCTGCCGGTGATCCAGAGCGACGTCGCCATCGACCATGGAAACTCGGGCGGCCCGCTGCTGGACGAGAAGGGCCAGATCCTGGCGCTCACGGTCTCGCGGGTCGAGCCGGACGGGGTGGGTCACGACATCAACTTCTTCATTCCAATCGCCGAGGCGCTGAAGGCGCTCGATCTACAGCCGGCGCGCTGATTCCCGCGCGTACGCGCAGACGACGGAATCTTAACGTCGAGGCTGCAGAACATGGTTTGCCGCACACCCGCGCGTGGACCCATGCCAAGCTCCGATCCGAACGCGACGTCCGCCCGCGTCGTCCCCTCGTCCTTTGGGCTCGACCTGTCGATCGCCGTCTTCGAGCGCGCGACCCGTCTTGCGTCGAGCCTGTTTCCCGGCGCGGAAGCCTCGGTGATCCTGGTCCATCAGGGCCAGGTGTGGCGCAGCCGGTTTGCGGATGAGCTCCCGGCGTAATTCGTAGTCGGCGATCCCCGGGACGACGACCCGGCTGGCCCGCGGCAAGTGCTACGAGCTGCGGCACCTGCCCGTGGCGGAGCGTCGTCGGCTCGACGAGCACCTCCGGCG
>JANPKX010000049.1:0-2089 GCA_031426235.1 Alphaproteobacteria bacterium
CATTCCGGAACGGCGTGACGAGCGCCGGCATGACGCCGCGGAACAAGGGATCAGACATGGGGCTAAGCAAAAGACCGTGAAGATGGCGCCTGGTGAGGCGACGTTCAGATTTGGGCGGACAATATGTTGCTGCAGGCCTCGCCCGCAACGACGATTCCGTGCAAGCCCGACTTCGCCCTGGTCCCGTAGGACAGACAGTTGAACCGAGACCTGCGTAACGCTCTGCTGACGGCGGGCGCCATCCTCACGGCGACCACGATGGCGCGCGCCCAGGCCCCGGACCCCATAGGCGACTTGTTGGGCGCGCAGCCGAAGCCTTACGTGGTCTCGACGCCTTCCGCACGCCAGACCGTGACACGGCCGTTGTCCTCGGCGGACCAGGCCAGCTTTACCCGCGGTCTGGCCGCGGCGCGGCGTGGGGACGTGTCCAGCGCCCGAGCCGCGATGAACGATCTGTCGGACCGGGTGGCGCGCAAGACGGTCCGTTGGGCGATGGTCGACGCGTCCGCTGGGTCCCTCGGATTCTACGATCTGGACGACGCCCGGCGGGAGTTGGAAGGCTTCCCCCGAGGCCTGCGGCGGCAGGTGGCCGCCGAACGCGTTCTGGAGACCTCGGGCAAGACGCCCGCCGAGATCGTGGCCTGGTTCGCGGGACAGCCGCCGGACTCAGCGCCCGGCGCCATCGCGCTCGCCTCGGCCTACCGCAGTCTGGGCCGTACCCGCGAGGCCTCGGAGCTTATCCGCGACTGGTGGCGGAACCGCGCCTTCGAGGCCGAACCCCAGCGCCAGATGCTCGCCCGCTTCGCCGACGTGCTGACCCCCGCCGACCACTTGCGGCGCGCCGATATCCTGCTCTACGGCGCGCAGGGACCCGCGGCGCGTGAGCTGGTCGCCATGCTGCCCGCCGAGCAGCAACCCGCCGCGACGGCGCGGATTGCGCTGCGCACGGACGGCCGGGCCGCCGACGACGCCTACGCCGCCCTGGTCCCGGCCGACCAGGCTTCGCCCGGTGTCGCTTTCGAGCGGGCCGCCTCGCTGCGCCGCCGCGGCCGTGACGCTGAGGCCATGGCCCTGCTGCCCCTGTTTCCCACCGAGATGGTGACGCCTGACGGCGCCGAGCGGATGTGGAACGAACGCCACCGCCTGACCCTGACCGCGATCCGGGCAAACGACTGGCGCACTGCCTACCAGGCCGCCGCAAACTCAGGCCTCAACACTGGCACGGACGCGACGGAGGCCGAGTTCTACGCCGGCTGGATCGCCCTCAACCGCCTGAACGACCCGGCCGCTGCCGAGCGGCACTTCGCGGCCATCGAGCGGATCGGCTCCTCACCCATCACCCGTGGGCGCGCTTTCTACTGGCTGGGCCGCACGGCCGAGGCCCGCAGGGACCGCGCAGCGGCCCAGCGCTACTACGAGCAGGGCGCCGAGCATGCCACCACCTTCTACGGCCAGCTGGCGGCGGAAAAACTGGGCCGCGCGCTGATCCTGCCCAAGGATCCGGAGCCGAGCGCGACCGAACGCGCGAGGTTCGAGAACAAGGACGCCGTCCAGGCCATGCGTATGCTGGCTGACCAGGGCCAGCGCGACCTCTTCCGCGTGTTCGCCCTGCACCTGGACGACATCGTGCCGAACGTGACCGAGGCGGCCCTGCTGGTGGACGCGATCCGCGGCTATGGCGACCAGGACACCTCGATGAAAGCGGCGCGCGGCGCGGCCCAGCGCGGGTTCATCCTAGCCGACCGGGCTTATCCCTATCGCGCGCCGCCGGCCGTCCAGGGCGCGCCAGAGCCGGCCCTCGTGCTGGGGATCACGCGCCAGGAGAGCGGCTTCGACCCCGCCGTCCGTTCGGAAGCCGACGCGCGGGGCATGATGCAGCTTCTGCCCTCGACCGCCTCGTCGGTCGCGCGGCGGATGGGGCTGGGGTTCTCCGCGGCGCGGCTTTATGAGCCGGAATACAATATGCAACTGGGCTCGGCATTTCTGGGACAACTGGTCGACCGGTTCTCCGGTTCGTATGTTCTGGCCGCCGCGGGCTATAACGCTGGGCCAGGCCGCCCGCCCCAATGGGCCGCCTTCTGCGGCGATC
>JANPKX010000050.1:0-5240 GCA_031426235.1 Alphaproteobacteria bacterium
CGTTCGGACGACCAGAGGAACGCGCCGCCGGAGAGCGACCGGAAGTCGTCCGAGATGTCGACCCAGTGCGGGCTGGTCTCGGTCAGGACCACCTTCGCGGCGCCGGTGGCCGGATCGACGGCCAGCAGGTCCAGCCGGCGCTGGTCACGGCTTTGGCGCTGAACGTAGAGGGTCTCGCCGTCCTTGGCCCAGGCGACGCGCGGAATGTAGATGTCGGCGTTCCCGCCCAGATCGACCTTGACCCGCTCGCCGTTCAGCGGCTGCACGTAAAGATCCACCCGCGCATTGGGGCGGCCGGGGCGGGGAAAGCGCTGAGGCACCACGTTGGCGCCTGTGGCGTTCACCTCGGGACGATCGACCACGTCCACGCCGGTCTGATCGACATGGGTCAGGGCGATGCGGCTGTCGTCCGGGCTCCACCAGTAGCCGGTGAAGCGGCCCATCTCTTCCTGGGCGATGAACTCGGCCGTGCCCCAGCTCTTCAGTTCGGTCCCGCCGGTGGTGATCGCGCGCTCCGGCCCGCCGCCGATCGGCGTCAGGTAGAGGTTGTCGTCGCGGACGTAGGAGACGAAGCCGCCCTGGGGTGAGATCTTGGCGTCGATCTCGTCGCCCGGCGTGCGGGTGATCTGGCGTGCGGCCTTGCCGGCCACGTCATAGAGCCACAGGTCGCCCTCGACGGGAGCCAGGATAACCTTGCCCTGGCGGTCCCAGGCGTAGTCCACCACCCCGCGCGTCGCCACGCCGGCCCGCTCGCGCCGCGCCTTCTCGGCCTCGGACAGCACCCGCTCCACCGGCGCCAGCATCTTGCCGTCCAGCAGCATCCGCGGCTCGCCGCCCGCGACATCGGCGACCCAGAGGTCGGTGATGGTCAGGTCGTCGGCACGGGTCTTGATGTAGGTCACCGACCGGCCGTCCGGCGACAGCTTGACGCCCCGGGCGCGCGGGCCGGAGATGTCGGGGCTTTCGAATATGCGCCCCGGTGCGACGGGCGGCGGCAGGTTGGTGTCGGCCATGGCGGAGTGGGTTGCGGGGGCTACGGCGAGCAGGGCCGCGAGGGCGGCGGTGGCGGCGTTCATGACGGTCGTTCAACAGGGTTGAAAGGCGTTTGGCAATCGTTGCCGCGCGGGCAAGCTTGAACGCGGCGTCCGGCTGTGCGACGTCCGCGCCATGAGTGAAGAGACCCTCCCGACCCTGCCCGACCGGCTCAGCGTCAATCCCGACAGCCCGTACTACGACGAGGCGATCCTGCAACGGAACGTGGGCGTCCGCTTCAAGGGCCAGGACAAGACCAACGTCGAGGAATACTGCGTCAGCGAGGGCTGGGTGCGGCTCAGCGTCGGCGCGTCCAAGGACCGTCACGGCAACCCGCTGACCATGAAGCTGCAGGGGCCGGTGGAACCCTATTTCCGCGAGGGCTGACGGCCGCGACGATCCCCTGCCGCCCCGGCCGCAAACACATGGCGGAGGTTGGCCGCCCCGAGCAGGCCGAGCACGACGAGATGAATGCTCAGGGTGACCACCGCCAGCCCCGCAAGCAGGAGGCCGAACGGCGCGGCCGGGCCCCCGACGAGCAGGACCACATTGCTCAACAGCAGGGGCTTGTTGGTCACGAAGGGGATACGGGAGACGAGCAGACCCACGGCGAGCAGAACCACCCAGACCCCTGGATCGACCTGGGGCAAGGCAAGACGCCAGGTCAGCAGGGTAAGCCCGGCGGCCACGGCCATGCGCAGCCCATGGACGCCGGCGACGAACTCCAGGTCCTGCCGGCCCAGGGAGAACACACGCCGGGCAAACACAAGCACCGTCACCGAGATCGCCATCACGCCGATTCCCGGCCAAAGCAGGGGCCGCAGCAACTGGACCAGATCCAGGCTGCCATGACGCGTCGCCGCGACAAGCAATAGAATCAGGGTGGCGCCAGAGCCCGTCAACGCCGAGAGAATGTTGACATCCTTGATCGCGGCCATGGGCGCGTTCGCCACGTCGCCCCGGCGGCGCGCCCAGAGATAGAGGTAGAGTTCGCCGCCGTAGTCGAAAACCACCTCGTTCAGGGCGGTTTTTCGGACGAGGGCGGCGAGGCCGGAGAGCGGAAAACGCCAGAGCCGGCGGTAGATCACGAGATCCGCCATTGGCTGGGTGAGGTAGAGCAGTCCAAATGCGGCATAGGCCGCAGGCGGCAGTTGAGCCAGCAAGGCCACGATCGCGGAAGACGTGTGTCCAAGCTGGACGAAAATCGCCGCGAGCAGCCCCGCGGAAATCAGGCCGCCCACAACCATCGCCCAGGCCGGGGGCGCGGCCGGGATAGCCATGGGGTCGCCGGCCGCCGCCAACTAGGCGGCCTTGTCCAGGGTCCGCTGGGTGTGAGCCCGCACCACCGCCTCGTAGTGCGCGAACAGGTCGGTGTAGTGCTGGCTGTCTGTGCGGACCGTGCCGGCGACGCGGAGAGACGCGGCCCGCAAGGCCAGAGGATCGCGCGCGAACATCCTGCGGATCGCCGCCGCGAAGGAGTCGGCGTCCGCCGCGCGATAGGTTTCCGAGACGGAGGGATCGGCCAGTTGCGCGCTACCGCCCCAGTCCGGCGCGATCAGGGGCAAGCCAGACGCCAAGGCCTCGCCGGTCACCAGTCCGAAGGTCTCGGATTCGCACCCATGCGCCAAGGCATCGCCGCTGGCCATGAGCACCGCGAGGGGCTGCCGTTCGCGAATCGGGCCCGCCAGGTGAATGTACGGCTTGCCGGCGGCGGCGCGTTCGATCCGCGCGCGGTCAACGCCATCGCCCACAAGGACTAAGCCCAGCGGGACGCTGTCGCGGGCGGCGGCGACGGCTTCAATGACCATCGGCCAGCGCTTCTGAGGGTGGAAACGGCCTGCGCCGACCAGCAGTCTCGCGGCCGGCGGAAGCCCGCAGGCCGCCAGAAGCCGCGCCCGCAACGCCTCGTCGCGCAGGGCCGGCGAGAAGGCGGTCCGATCGACGCCAAGGTCGATGGCCGTGACCGGCGCGACGGCGTTCTGCTCAAGACGCGCGGCGAGCCAGGATCCGGCGACGACGGTCTCGAATTCACGCGCCAGGCGGCGAAGATACCGCCAGTATCCCCCGAACAGGCGGTCGATCTGGTCGCGACTGATCGCGTCGGCGAGCCAACGTTGCGGATAAACGGCGACCGGCTCGGCGTGGACAAACATGGCCTTGACGGCCGGTCCATTCCAGCTCGCCACCACCCAGGCGCCGCGCCAGGGGGAGGAGGCCTCGACCAAATCCGGTTGCAGCTCGTCGAGCCACGCGTGGACCGGCGCGGCCTTCCAGAACATGCGGTAGTTCGGGTCGAGCGGCAGCTGGGGAGCCCGGACCTGCACCACGCCGCCGGATTCTCGCGGTTCGAAGCCGTCCTGTGGGCTTGGCGCGATAACGAATAGCTCATGCCCCGCCGCCGCCGCGGCGGCGAACTTGCGGTCGATGTAGGTGCGGACGCCTCCGCCTGTTGGGGAATAGAACTCGGCGACCTCTACGATTCGCATCGGATCACAGCCGCTATCGACATCTGGCGAGGGCATCCCGTGGCGGTTGCTGGCGCCGGGGCTGTCTGGCCGCTGACGCGCGCCGCGTCAACGGCTGAGACATTGGCGCCGGCCACGGGCCACCACGCAAACGACTGTCACACGACTCATTGAGGGGAGGGCGTACGGGCGGCGTCATCTTCCTGCGCCGACCCGGCGTCCGTGAGGGACCGACAGTGGTCATGAACATGTTTTCTGAAACCCTTGGCCTGCAGCGACCGCTTCGGCTTGCGTTATTCTCGGGCAACTACAACTACACGCTCGACGGCGCGAACAAGTCGCTCAACCGGCTCGTGAGCCATATCGAACGCACCATCGGCGCAGAGGTTCGTGTCTATTCGCCCACGACGTCCCGCCCCGCCTTTCCACCGGCGGGCCGGTTGATCTCGGTGCCGTCGTTCGCCATCCCCACACGGCCCGACTATCGGGTGGCGCTGGGGATCACGCCGGGCGTTCGCCAGGATCTGATGGCGTTCAAGCCCGATCTTATTCATCTTTCAGCCCCGGATCTTTTGGGCTCGGCGGCCTTGAAGCTGGCGCGCGGCCTGGGCGCGCCGATCGTGGCCAGCGTCCATACCCTGTTCGACACCTATCTGGACTATTACGCCCTAGGGTGGCTTAGCGGGCTTGTGCGCAACCGGCTGTGGGCGTTCTACGGCGCCTGCGACTACTTGCTCGCCCCGACCGAGGCGATCGCCGACGAGCTTCGGGTCAAGGCCCTGCCGGCCCGCGTGCGCATCTGGGGGCGCGGCGTGGATCCCATGCTGTTCAAGCCAGAACGCCGTAGCGCGGCCTGGCGTCAACAGAACGGCCTCTGCGACGACCGCCCGACGATCGCGTTCATGGGCCGCATCGTCATGGAAAAGGGCCTCGCCGTCTTCGCCGAGACCGTGCGGGCCCTGGAGCGGCGGAACGGACCGATGCAGGTCGTGGTCATCGGGGACGGCCCGGCCCGCGCGGCGTTCGCCGAGATGCTGCCGAACGCACTGTTCACCGGTTTCCTGACCGGTGAATCGCTGGCGACGGCCCTGGCCAGCTGCGACATCTTCCTCAACCCCAGCAGCACGGAGACCTTCGGCAACGTCAATCTCGAGGCGATGGCGTCGGGCTTGGCGATGGTCTGCAGCGACGCGCCAAACACCCAGACCCTGCTGCGGCCGGGGCAAAGCGCCCTGCTTTGCCCGCCGACCGAGCCCAAGGCGTTTTGCGAGGCGATCGAGCGGTTGATGGGGGATGCAGCTGGTACCCGCCAGATGCGACAGGCCGCCTTCGCGCGCAGCGTCGAATACCGGTGGCCCGAGATCCTGGACGCGGTCGTCGAGGTCTACCGCGAGGCGTTGGCCGCACGAGTGCCACACCACCCAGGCGCGCGCGGCGCGCGGCCAGGGGCGAGGCCTGAGACGATCAGGATTTGACGTGTCGCGCCCCGCCACATCCAGCGTCGCGGGTCTGGACGCGCCTGTGACCGGGACCAGGGCGGAGGCGTCGGTGACGAACGCCGCCGCTCCGTCCAGGCGCGGCCGGCAGCCTCATCGTCGTCGCCCGGGGGTGCGGATCGGCAAGCTGGACCGGTATCTGCTGGTCCGCGCCTTGCCCCCCATGGCAGCGGTGCTGATCACCACGACGGTCGCGTTCCTTTGCGAGCGACTGCTGCGCTCTTTCGACCTGCTGTCCCGCAGCAAC
>JANPKX010000051.1:0-16592 GCA_031426235.1 Alphaproteobacteria bacterium
TGCGGCATCAGCCCGTGGATGCTTCTGAACCCTGGCACGTAGCGCGCCGTCAACTCGGCCACATCCAGCCCCTCGCGCGCCGCGCGCCGCGCGAGCCAGAAGGTCGCGCCCCGAAGGGCTCCGGCCAGGCGTCGGAACAGGGCCATCTGCGCCGCCGCGGGGATCTTGAGGTCCAGCGCTTCCACGCTGGACCACAGCGCCTCGAAGTCCAGCGCCAGCTTGGCCGCCTCATAGGCCGCGGTCAGGGCCACGACGTCGCAGCCGGCGGAGGTCATCATGCGGTTGGGGAAGCTGGGGCCACACCGGTTGACCATGTCATTGGCGATCATGGTGGCGATGATCTCCGGCCGCAGACGATGCCCGCGGATGGCCTCCTTGTATCTGTGCAGGGCCTTGGGGAAGTAGGCCTCCAGCCGCGACTCGAACCAGGGATCGGCGGTGGCCCGGCTGTCGACGATCTCGCGCTTGAGCTCCAGCTTGCCGTAGGCCAGCAGCACCGCCAGCTCGGGGCGGGTCAGGCCGCGCCCGGCCTTGAGGCGCTGGGCGATCTCGGCGGCGTCGGGCAGGCCCTCGACCGCGCGATCCAGCCGGCCCTCGTGCTCCAGCTCGCTCATGAAGCGGGCGTGCGGCTCCAGCTCGCCCAGCGAATCCATCTCCAGCAGCGAGAGCGCCAGGGTCTGGTCGTAGTTGTGGGCCAGCACCAGCCTGGCCACATCGTCGGTCATGGTCGGCAGCAGGCGGTTGCGGGCCTTGCGCGTCAGCTTGCCCTGCCGCTCCAGCATGCCCGTGGTGATCTTGATGTTCACCTCGTGGTCGGAGGAATCGACCCCAGCGGAGTTGTCGATGGCGTCGGTCTCGATCCGCCCGCCAGCCCCGCCCGCGCCCGCTTGCGCGAACTCGATCCGGCCCGCCTGGGTGAGGCCCAGGTTGGCGCCCTCGCCGACCACCTTGACCTTCAGGTCCGCGCCGTTGACGCGCACGGCGTCGTTGGCCTTGTCGCCGGCGTCCATGTTCGACTCGTGCCGGGCTTTCACGTAGGTGCCGATGCCGCCCAGGTAGAGCAAGTCCGCGGGCGCCTTGAGGATCAGCTTTATCACCTCGGCGGGCGGGAGGGTCTCAGCGGTCGTCCCCAGAAGAACCCGGACTTCCGGCGTCAGCGGTATCGACTTCAGGGTGCGGGCGAACACCCCGCCGCCCTTGGAGATCGCCCTTCGGTCGTAGTCGTCCCAGGACGAGCGTGGCAGGACGAATAGCCGTTCGCGCTCGGCAAAGCCGCGCGCCGGATCTGGATGGGGGTCCAGGAAGATGTGGCGGTGGTCGAAGGCGGCCTGCAGGCGGATCTGACGGCTCAGCAGCATGCCGTTGCCGAACACGTCGCCCGACATGTCCCCGCAGCCGACGACCGTGAACGGCTCGGACTGGATGTCCTTGCCCAGTTCGCGGAAGTGGCGCTTGACGGCTTCCCACGCGCCGCGGGCGGTGATGCCCATGACCTTGTGGTCGTAGCCCACCGACCCGCCCGAGGCGAAGGCGTCTCCGAGCCAGAACCCGTAGGCCTCGGCCACGCCATTGGCGATATCGGAAAACGTGGCTGTGCCCTTGTCCGCGGCGACCACCAGGTAGGGGTCGTCGCCATCGTGGACGACCACGTCGTCGGGCGGGATCACCCGACCGTTGGGGGCCAGGTTGTCCGTCAGGTCCAGCAGGCCGCAGAGGAAGGTCTTGTAGGCCCCGATGGCGGCGGCGCGGACCTCGTCAGGCGGTCCCTTGGGCAACTGCTTGGGGTAGAAGCAGCCCTTCGAGCCCACGGGCACGATCACCGCATTCTTCACCTGCTGGGCCTTCACAAGACCCAGCACTTCGGTTCGGAAGTCGTCGCGGCGGTCCGACCAGCGCAGCCCGCCGCGCGCGACGGGTCCGAAGCGGCAGTGAACGCCTTCGACCTGGGTCGACCAGACATAGATCTCGCGGAATGGCTTAGGTGCGGGCAGGTCGGCCAGCAGCCCGCTGGCGACCTTGAAGGCGATGTAGGGCTTGGGCGTCCCGTGCGCTGACCGTTGATAGACATTGGTCCGCTGGATCGCGTCCACCAGCAGTGCCAGGCGACGCAGAACGCGGTCGTCGTCGAGGCTTTCCACCGCCTGCAGCGCTTCCACGATTTCTGCCATGACGGCCTTGGCCTGGGTGGTGCGCGCCGCGAGATCGACGGAGATCGCCGGGTCGAAACGGGTGCGGAAAAGGTCGAGGATCAGCCGGGTCACGCCGGGATGCCGCGAGAGCGCTTCTTCCTGCATGCGCTGCGAGGGGTCCAACCCCGACTGCTGGCGATAGCGCGCCAGGGCCCGGACCAGGGCCGCGTCGCGCCAGGGAATCGACAGTTCCATGACCAGGCGGTTGAAGCCGTCGTTCTCGGTCAGGCCGGACCAGACCGCCACGACGGCGGCCTCGAACACCGCCTTGACCTCAGCGAACACCAGGTCGGCGCCGCGCGGATCCTCCATCTCGAAGTCGTGGACCCAGACCGCCTCCTGACCGGCCGGCGTGACCGCGAAGCCGGCCTCCGCCAGGGTCTTCAGGCCCATGTTCTCCAGGATCGGCAGTACATCGGCCAGCGCGGCCGGCACGGCCCGGCGATACAGCTTGAAGCGGAAGTGCAGCGGACCATCGGCCGGCGTTCGGTAAGCCCGGACGGCGATCGGCTGATCCGATCCAAACGCTTCGATGACCGCCACGTCGTCCAGAGCCTGAGCGGCGTCGAACCGATCGCGATAGCCGGCGGGGAAGGCCTCGTGATAGCGAGCGAGGGTTTCGCCCACCGCTTCGGGTGGGCGGCCGCTGGCGCGCACGCCGGCGTCGAATCGGTCCTCCCAGGTGCGGGCCGCCTCCGCGATGTCGACCTCGATCTGGCGCAGGTCCGGCGTGCGGTGCTGGCCGGGCGTGAAGCCCACGATATAATGGACGCGAGCCAGAGGCGTGTCGTTGAAACTGGGATAGTAGGCCGAGATCCGGCCGCCATAGGCCTGGGCAAGGCGCTCGCCCGCGCGCTTCCGAAGTTCAGAGTCATAACGGTCGCGAGGCACGAACAGCAGAACCGAGGCGAAGCGGTCGAACGGGTCGCGACGCTCGAAGAGCTTGACCCGTGGTCGATCCGACAGGTGCAGGATGCCAAGCGCCTGGGCGAACAGGTCGTCCTCGGGAATCTGGAACAGCTCGTCGCGGGGATAGTTCTCGACGATGTTGCGAAGCCGCTTTTCGTTGTAGCTGCCGGGGGCCGCGGCGGCGCGGGCCAGCACCCGGGCGACCTTCTCCCGCACCATTGGCACGGCGCCGGCGGGCTGGTCATAAGCCTCGGCCGTGAACAGGCCCACGAACCGGACCTCGCCGCTGGGCTGGCCGTCAGCTCCGTAGCGCTTGACGCCTACGTAATCCATGTAGCCGCGGCGATGGACGCGGCTGCGGACGTTGGACTTCGCGATGGTCAGGGCCGGTTCGCGGACGATGCGGTCGCGCATGGCGGCCATCAGCACCGCCGGCTCGCTGGCCCGCCGCAGCACGGTGCGTTCGGGATCGCGCAGGACGCCCAGGCCGTCGGTCGGCTGGTAGACGGGTTCCTCGGCGGCATATTCGCCGGACGGCAGGCGGGGATACGCGTAGACGCGCGCGCCCAGGAAAACGAAGTGCTCGGCGTGGAGCCACTCGAGGAAGGCGACTTCGTCCGGTCCGGCGCGGCCTGAGGCCGAGAGTTCTGACGCCGCGGTTCCGATCAGGCGCAACATAGCGGGAAAATCATCGACGGCCGCCCGCCCATCGGCGAGGGCGGCTGTCAGCCCCTCAATGAGGGCTTTCTCGCGATCCGGTCCGATGGGCTCCAGGAAGACGCAGATCATCGATTCGCGTCGAAGCGCGCCGGTCTCACCGCGAACCCCAACGCGATCGCGGCGAACCTCGACCACGGGGTGGAACATGGCGCGCACGGACAGGCCCTGATCGGCGATCTCGCCCATAATGCTGTCGACCAGGAACGGCGCGTCCTCCTGCACGATCTCCAGGCGGTCCAGGGCCGCGCCCAGCGCCGGGGCGATGCGCACCATAGGCTGACGGCTGCGGCGGCGGGCTGAGGATCGCCAGAGTTCGGCGAGGTTTTCCGACAGGGCGGCAAGGCTGAGCTCGGGGGTTTCGTCGGGCTGCGCGTCGCTCGCTGCCTGGGTCGCAAACGCCTTCAACGCATCAGGCGAGGCGTCGGCCTTCAACTGGGCGATAAGCAGCTTCTGGAGCTCAGTTCCGGCGCGGGAGCCCCGGCTCATCGCCGAGGCTCCGCACCGGAGGCGAGGACGTCGCCGGAGGAGAGTGTCCGGCGACGCGCGGCTTCGCCATGGGGGGATGGCGAAACGCTGGGTGCTCGCTGCGCCCGAGGGGGGGAGGTTCGGGCGCACAGACCGGACGGGGGGGACGTCCGGTGAGGCAGAGATGGGTAGCGATCGGTCACGATTAAAGCCCCGCTGCTTAAGATTTCCCGTCAGGCTTTCGCGGCGTGGGTGCGTCACTGGACCCTGGCACATCCGGCGCGCCCAGGGTGGTGTCGCGGCCGGGATTGCCGTCCGCCGACATCAGGACCGCGATCCAGCGCGCGCCTTGGAACTGCGCCAGAACGACCATCATCACGGTGGTGAGCGGCGTCGACAGGAAGGCACCCGGCAGGCCCCAGAGCACGCTCCAGAACGCGAGGGCGAGCAGCAGGACGATGGGGTCCATGTTGAGGCTGCGGCCCTGCATCCGGGGCTGGATCACGTTCGCCACGATCAGGCCGATTGTTTGCAGCACGGCGAAGAGGGTGATCGCCTGCCAAAGGGTGTCGAACTGGACCAGGGCGAAGATCGGCGGCGCCGCCACGGCCACGATCCCGCCCACGACGGGAATGTACGAGGCGATGAAGATCAGGATGGCCCAGAAGACGGCGTTGTCCAGGCCCACCACGGCCATCGCGATCCAGGAGCCTATGGCGATCATCAGGCCGGTGATCGTCTGGACCCAGAGGTACTGCTCGACGCCGTTGCGGATGCGCAACAAGGCCTCCACGGCCTCGCGGCGCCGTTCGCGATCCCCGAACAGACTGACGGCCTTGCGTTCCCAACCCCTCCGAGAGGCCAGGATGAAGCCGAGGTAGACCAGGACGAAGGCGGCCGTGGAGACGAAGCTCTGCAGACCCTTGGCGACCTGGCCCAGGTGGCTGGCAGGGTCCAGCCGCTGGATCAGCTGGGTGACCGTGGGCGGCACATCGATCCCGACCATGTCGGCCACGCGCGCGATGAGGCCATTGAGCCTGGGCGTGTAGGTGATCAGCTGTCCGGCGAAGCTGGTGGCGTTGTCGGCGATGAAATAGGCCCCGCCACTGAAGATCAGCACCGACAGGACGATTGCGAGCGGAACGGCTGCCCGCCGCGTGACACCCGCCAGCCGCCCCTCCAACACCCGGGCGAAGCCATCGATCATCACCGCCAGAAACAGCGCCAACGCCAGGGGGGTCAGAATGTCGCCCAGCACATAGAGCACCACGCCCCCGGCGATCGTCGCCAGGACCACCAGGGCGTTTCGCGAGACCTTGTCGGCGACGGGTGCAGGCATGCGCGCTTTCGGGAGGCCCTATGGATCGGTGCTTGGCGTCCCCGTCAGCGCCAATTCGAGGGTTCTCTAGCCCTGTTTCCTGGGCATGGGGAGCGGATTTGGCCTGCATTCGACCAGAATCCCTTGAGGGTCGCAGCGGAAACGGCTGAACCGACATGCGGCGTTGAGCCAAGCGTCGCCCGAGCCTAAGGATCACCGCGTTCCTTCAGAGCAAGCGGAGAGTCTCAGTGGCAGGCGGCGTCATGATCGGGTTCTCGGACCATCTGGAGGAGCTTCTGCTCGGACGGGCAAACCGTCACGGCCTGGTGGCCGGCGCGACGGGAACCGGCAAAACCGTGACGCTGCAGATACTGGCTCAAGGCCTTTCCGACGCGGGCGTGCCGGTGTTCGCCGCCGACGTGAAGGGCGACCTCTGCGGGGTCGCGGCGCCCGGCGCGCCCAACGAGAAGATGCTGGCCCGCGCCGCCGCCATGAACCTGACGCTCGAGCCCCGCGCCGCGCCCGTGGTGTTCTGGGACCTGTTCGGCCAGTCGGGGCACCCCGTCCGCGCCACGGTGTCCGAGATGGGACCCCTGCTGATCTCGCGGATGCTGGAGCTGAACGACGTCCAGGAGGGCGTCCTGATGGTGGTGTTCCGCGCCGCCGACGAAGCGGGGCTGCAACTGCTGGACCTGAAGGACCTGCAGGCCATGCTCACCCACGCCTCGCAGAACGCCAAGGACCTGTCGGCTCGCTACGGCAACATCTCGGCGACAACGATCGCGACCATCCAGCGCGGGCTGCTGGCCTTGGAAACGCAGGGCGGAACCAACCTGTTCGGCGAGCCGGCGCTGAAGCTGTCCGACCTGATGCGCACCGACGGCGCCGGCCGCGGCTACATCAATATCCTGGCGGCCGACAAGCTGATCGCCACTCCGCGCCTCTACGCGACCTTCCTGCTGTGGCTGCTGAGCGAGCTGTTCGAGGAGTTGCCCGAGGTAGGCGATCCCGAAAAGCCGCGTCTCGCCTTCTTCTTCGACGAGGCCCACCTGCTGTTCCGCGATGCGCCCAGGCCGCTGCTGGAGAAGGTGGAGCAGGTGGTACGCCTGATCCGCTCGAAGGGGGTCGGCATCTATTTCGTCACCCAGAACCCGGCCGACATTCCCGAGACCGTGCTGGGTCAGTTGGGCAACCGGGTGCAGCATGCGCTGCGCGCCTACACGCCGGCCGAGCAGCGCGGCCTGCGCGCCGCCGCCGACAGCTTCCGCCCCAACCCCGCCTTCGACACCGCCGAGACGATCCAGGCCCTGGGCGTCGGCGAGGCCCTGGTCTCGGTGCTGGACGAGAAGGGTGTGCCGACCGTGGTGCAGAAGACCCTAATCCGGCCGCCAGTCTCGCGCCTGGGGCCGCTGACGCCGGCCGAACGGGCGGCCGTGATCGGCCAGAGCCCGGTTCGGGGGATCTATGACACGGTCCTCGATCGCGAGAGCGCCTATGAGACCCTGCAGGATCAGGCGAGCGCCAAGGCGCGGGCCGCCGAGGTGGCGGAGCAGACGGCCGAGCGCGACCAGCCCGAGCCACAGCGTCGCGCCCCCGCCGCGCCGCGCGCCTCCAACCGGCAGGGCATGGGCGAGGCTTTCGCCAAATCCATGCTCCGCACCATCGGCAGCCAGGTCGGCCGCGAACTGATCCGCGGCGTCCTGGGCGGCCTGATCGGCTCCAGCCGGCCGGCGCGTCGGCGGCGGTAGAGCGGGCCGCCCCTAACCCAACGTCGCGCGGATCATCCAGGCGTGTTTCTGGTGGGCGTCGATGCGGTCGTCGATCACGGAGGCGGAGACGTCGTCCGCGCCGTCGCGGGCCGTGCGGGCGGCGGCGATCAGGACCTCGTGGTCGGCCAGGAGTTCCTTCAGCATCGCTTCGGCGGACTGGCCTGGGTCGCCGTCCTTGACAGCGGACAGCGTGGCGAAGGCGCCGTACCCCTGGGGCGCCAGTTCGCCCAGGGCGCGGATGCGCTCGGCGATCAGGTCGATGGCGGTCCACATCTCTGTGTACTGCGTCATGAACAAGGTGTGCAGACTGGCGAAGTTCATGCCCCGGACGTTCCAGTGATAGCCGTGGGTCTTGAGGTACACCGCATAGGTGTCGGCCAGCAGGGTCGAAAGGCCGGCGGCAATGGTCTTCTGGTCAGACATGGCGGTTCTCCTGGCCCGACAGATGGCGCTCCGCGTTCGAACCGTCCAATCAATTGTTTCTGAGCGAACCATAGATTGCGCCAATGTAGGCGCGTTGGCGCTTGGCACCGGGCGTGCAGGGGTTATCGTCGTTCAGGGACCTCCCGCCAGAGGGGGCCGACGGAGGCGACGCGATGAAGTTCACCTGGTTCAACCTGATGCCGTGGCCGTACCTGCCGGATGACTTCCGGGAGAAGAACCGCTCGGTGTGGGTGGATATCGATCAGAAGCTGTTCGATCCGGCCAAGAGCCATGAGGTCTACAACACCTACATGGACCTGCTGGAGTATGCCGATACGCTCGGCTTCGACGGCGTAGGGGTGAACGAGCATCACCAGAATGGCTACGGCATCATGCCCAGCCCCAACATCATCGCCGCCGGGCTGGCGCGCCGGACCAAGGACGCGGCCATCGTGGTGCTGGGCAACTCCATCGCCCTCTACAACCCGCCGATCCGGGTGGCCGAAGAGTTCGCGATGCTGGACTGCATCTCGGGCGGGCGGCTGGTGGCGGGCTTCCCGGTCGGAACCTCGATGGACACCAACTACTGCTACGGCCAGATCCCCAGCCTGACGCGCGAGAAGTACCAGGAAGCCCACGACCTCATCATCAAGGCCTGGACGACGCGCGAGCCGTTCGCCTGGAACGGTCGCTACAACAAGCTGCGTCACGTCAACATCTGGCCGCGCCCGATCCAGCAGCCGCGCCCACCCGTGCACATCCCCGGCGGCGGCTCTGTGGAGACCTACGACTTCTGCATCGACAATACGTACAGCTATTCCTACCTCAGCTTCTCCGGCTACCTGCGCGCCCAGGCGCTGATGAACGGGTATTGGAAGCGGGTGGAGGAGCGTGGGGTCGACAAGAGCCCCTATCGCGCCGGCTTCGCCCAGACGATCCTGGTGGCCGACACCGACGAGGAAGCCGAGCGGCTGTATTCGGAGCACGTCAGCTACTTCTACAACCGCTGCCTGCACGTCTATCCGGGCTTCGCCGATGCGCCCGGCTATCGGACCATCAAGACCATCCAGACCGGCGCCCTGTCGCAGTACGCCCCGCCGACCGGGGGCTATACCCAACTCACCTGGAAGGACCTCGTGGAGGGCGGCCACGTGATCGCGGGCAGTCCCGAGACCGTGCGCCAGCGGATGGAGGACCTGATCAAGGGGCTCAACGTCGGCAACATCTTCTGCCTGATGCACGTGGGCAACATGCCCGCCGACAAGTGCATGTATTCGACCAAGCTGTTCGCCGAAAAGGTGATGCCGCACCTTCGCAACATGTTCCCCGACTGGGACGACGACAATCGCTTCTGGACCACGCCGCTGGACAAGCGGGTGACGTCGGGGCGGCTGCCCCTGACGGCGCCGACCTCGGCCGACCTGGCCAAGACCTATGCGGTGGAGGCATGAGCATGGACCTCAAAACCGTCCAGACCACCTATGCCCCGGTTCGATATTTCGTAGGGGGCGGCGGGCCCGACCTCGTATTCCTGCACGGCGCGGGCGGCATCACCGCCGACGACCCGCTGCTGGCCGAACTCGCACGCAACCACCGGGTCTACGCCCCGCTGGTGCCGGGCTATGGCGACAGCGAGGAGGCGCCTGAAATCCGCGACATGCTGGATTTCACCCTGCACACCTGGGACGTGGTGCAGGCGCTGGGCTTGAAGGATCCAATTCTGGTCGGGCATTCCATGGGCGGCATGATCGCGGCCGAGATGGCGGCGGTTCAACCCAACGACGTCTCGCGTCTGGCCCTGATCGCCCCCGCCGGACTGTGGGAAGACGATCATCCGATCGCCGACCTGTTCGCGACCCTGCCGTTCGAGATGCCCGCGCTGCTGTTCCATGACGCCGAAGCCGGCGCAGCGATGCTGACCGCAGGCCGCAACGTCACCGACCCCAATTTCCTGCAGACCTACCTGGTGAACAACGCGCGGCAATTGGGCATGGCCGGCCGCATCCTCTTTCCGATACCAGAGAGAGGGCTTCATCAGCGCATGCACCGCATTCGCGCGCGAACGGTGGTGATCTGGGGCGACAGCGACCGACTGATCCCACCCGTCTATGCCCACGGTTTCAAGAGAGGAATCCTGGGCGCGGAACTGGTTTCGATACCCGAGGCCGGCCACATGGTGACGTTGGAGAGACCCAAGGTGGTGGCCGAGGCGATCCAGCGGCTGGGGTAGGGAACCCGGGAACCGATCCCGGATCCGACTCGTTCTTGCTCGCCGGACGAAGGCTGATGACCTTCGACCGGAAGAGGAGAATCCGATGAAAACTCTGATGGTTACGATCGCCGCCGCCTCTGCCCTGACCGCAGGCGCCGTGTCGGCCCAGGGCTACGGTTATGACAACGGCTATGGCGCCGGCCGCAATCAATGGATGCCTATCGAGGAACGCTTCGAGCGGCTGGATCGCCGGATCGACCAGGGCATCCGCAACGGGCAACTGACCCGCAACGAAGCCTATCGCCTGCGGAGCGAGTTCCAGATGATCGCCAACCTGGAAGGCCGCTACAGCCGCAACGGCCTGACCCGCTGGGAGCGGGCGGACCTCGACCGCCGCTTCGATGTTCTGGCCTCCCGCGTGCGCTATGAGCGCAGGGACGGCGACCGCTACGGCTACAACGGCAATCGCCCCTACCGCTAGGCAGACGGGCGACCTGATCTAGGCTGGGCGGCGGGAAGGGCAACGTTCCCGCCGTTCTCCGTTTCGGGTGACGCGGCCACGGGTCGCCGCGTGCTCCCGCTTAGTCGGCGTCTTCGCCCGAGGTCTCCTGGCGCGCTTGCTCCAGCGCGGCTCCCTCGGGTCCGTCCAGCGCCTGCTCGGCCTCGCGGGCTTTCTGCTGAACAGGCCCTTTCTCAGCGAACTCGCGTTGCATGTCCTGGTACTTCTTGCCCGAGACGTAATCGCCTTCGCCCTGGATCTTGTTGTCGGTCATGGGAGTCTCCTTCAAGAGACCAACGTTCCGACCGCGCGTCGGGCTCCATAGACCCGTTCGATCATCAGCATAGAAAGGATCATGTTGATCCGCCGGGGACGGGGTTCATAGTCCAGCTGCGGCGCCCCGTAAGTCGGGCGCCAAGGGAGATGACCAATGTCGCTGGCCAGCAGCAAGACGATCGAGAACCTCAAGGCCGCCTTCGCTGGCGAGAGCCAGGCGAACCGCCGCTACCTCTATTTCGCCCAGAAGGCCGACGTGGAAGGCTACAACGACGTCGCCGCGGTGTTCCGCTCGACCGCTGAGGGTGAGACCGGCCACGCCCACGGGCATCTCGAATTCATGGAAAGCGTCGGCGATCCCGCCACCGGCCTGCCGATCGGCCCCACGGGCGACAACCTCAAGGCCGCCATCGCCGGCGAAACCCACGAGTACACCGACATGTACCCCGGCATGGCTCGGACTGCCCGCGAGGAAGGCTACGACGAGATCGCCGACTGGTTCGAGACCCTCGCCAAGGCCGAGAAGTCCCACGCCGGCCGCTTCCAGCGCGCGCTAGACACGCTGGACTGAAAACAGGGGCGTCATCCCGGCTTCCGCCCAGAGGCGGAAGACCGGGACCCCCGACTGGGCGTTTCAGGCTCGGGTCTGCTGGTCCGCTGCCGACTGTTCCCCAAGCTGGAGCTGGGGGTCCCGGTCTTCGCATTCGCGAAACCGGGATGACACGGGTTCTAGGAGGTCGAACGTGAGCGAAGAGCCCCCGGTCCCCCCGGCGACACCCCCCCGCGAAGGGAGCCTGGATGCGCCCTTCCGACGGCCCATCCTCTGGGAAGATCCCGACTATTACGACCTGGCCCAGGTCGAGGCGGAGATGGAGCGGGTGTTCGACATCTGCCATGGCTGCCGGCGCTGTTTCAATCTGTGCGACAGCTTTCCCAAGCTGTTCGACATGGTCGATGAGAGCCCGACGGGCGAGCTCGATAGCGTCGACAAGAAGGACTACGCCAAGGTCGCCGAGGCTTGCACCCTTTGCGACATGTGCTTCCTGACCAAGTGCCCTTATGTGCCGCCGCACGAGTTCGACCTGGACTTCCCGCACCTGATCCTGCGCTACCGCGCGGCGAAGCGGAAAGCCGGCGAGAAGGATTTCGTGCGGGAGCAGTTGGGCCTCACCGATCGCAACGGCCAGCTGGCCAAGCCGGTGGCGGGTCTCGCAAACTGGGCCAGCGCGCGGGCGAATACGCCGCTGCGCAAGATGCTGGACGCGATCGCCGGCATCGACGCCGAGGCGGAACTGCCGAAGTACCATTCCAAGACCGCCACCGACCGGCTGAAGAGCCCGCTCGCGCCCAATCCGAACGGTCCGGCCTTCGGCCTGCGCAAGGTGGCGCTCTATGCGACCTGTTTCGTCGACTACAACGCGCCCGACACGGCGGTGGCGGCGGCCAAGGTGCTGGCCCTCCAGGGCTGCGAGGTGAAGCTGGTCTATCCTGAGTGCTGTGGCATGCCGCAGCTCGAAGCGGGCGACCTGGCCGACGTGGCGGGCAAGGCTCGACGGGTAGCGGCGGTCTTCGCCCCACTCATCGCCGAGGGCTGGGATGTGGTGGCGTTGACCGCATCCTGTGGCCTGATGCTGAAGTTCGAGTGGCCGCTGATCCTGCCTGCGGATGGGTCGGTCAAGGCGCTGTCGGCCGCGACCAAGGACATCTCGGAGTATGTGGTCGGCCTGTCCCGGACCCATGGGCTCGCGCCCGGCCTGACACCGGTGGAAGGCGGCGTCACCTTTCACAACGCCTGCCACTCACGCGCCCAGAACATGGGCGCCAAGTCGGCCGACCTGCTGCGGCTGATCCCCGACACCAAGGTCGAGGTTGTCGAGCGCTGTTCCGGCCACGGCGGCACCTTCGGGGTGATGAAGGATACCCGGCCGATGGCGGTGAAGGTCGGGCAGGCCGCCGCCCGCCAGGTCGCCGCCAAGGCCAACGGAACCCTCTGTTCGGACTGCCCGTTGGCCTGCAAGCATCTGGGTCAGATGGTGGCCGAAAATGCCGGCGCCGACAGCCCGCCCGCGCCGCGCGAGGCGCACCCCATCGAGGTGTTCGCCAAAGCCTATGGAGTTCTTTAGATGCCGCCTGCCCTGCGCCAGATTTCGCCCGACGACCTGCTGCCCGATGCCGCATTCGCTCAGCGCCGCAAAGCCTGGCGGGCCGAACTGCTGCCGGTGAAGCGCCTGCGCCGCATCTCGCTCGGGCCCGACTGCACCTTCTATTTCGAGTGTTACGACACCATGCTCTTCCAGGTTCAGGAGATGCTTCTGGTGGAGAAGGGCGGCGCGGCTCAGGTGCCCGACGAACTGGCCGCCTACAATCCGCTGATCCCCAACGGTTCGGAGCTGGTCGCCACCGTGATGTTCGAGATCGACGAGCCGGTGCGCCGTGAGGCGGTGCTGACCCGGCTGGGCGGCGTCGACGAGAGCTTCTTCCTGCAGGTCGGGCCCGAACGGGTCATGGGCATCCCCGAGGGCGACATCGAGCGCACCCGCGAGGACGGCAAGACCTCATCCGTGCATTTCCTGCGGTTTCCGTTGAGTGGCGCGCACATCGCCGTGTTCCGGAATCCGGGCACCGAGATCATGATCGGCTGCAGCCACGACCGCTATATCCACCTGGCGGGGCTGTCGCCGGCGTCGCGGGCCGAGCTTTCACGGGACTTCGCCTGACGCTCGAAATTTGGTGGAGGGGGTGAGATGGGGCTCAAGGGCAGCCAAAGTTACCCTACGGTCGCGGTACTCGAACGACGAGGTCCCCCTCCGAGGAATAGTACGCAGTCGCTGCGCCGGCGGATGCCGGGCGGCCGCTAAAGGCCGCCCAGGGTCGCCATGGACACCCCGCCGTCCACCGCGATCGTCTCCCCCACCACATAGTCGCCGGCGCGGCTGGCCAGGTAGATGGCCACCCCCTGCATGTCCTCGTCCGTGCCGATGCGGCGCGAAGGGATCCGCTTGGCGATGACGTCGCCCTGATCGCGCGCCACGCGATTCATCTCCGACGCGAAGGCGCCGGGCGCGATGGCGGTCATCACGATGTGGTCCTCGATCAGCCGAGCCGCCATCCGCCGTGTCAGATAGATCAGGCCAGCCTTGGAGGCGTGGTAGGAATAGGTGTCCTGCGGGTTCAGGCGGATGCCGTCGATCGAGGCGATGTTGATCACCTTGGCGGGCCGCTCGTGCGTCGCGCTCGCCGCCAGGGTTTTGTGCAGCGCCTGCGTGAGGAAGAACGGCGACTTGAGGTTCAGATCCATGACCTTGTCCCAGCCGCTCTCCGGGAACTCCTCGAACGGCGCGCCCCAGGCCGCGCCGGCGTTGTTGAGCAGGATGTCGAGCTTGTCTTCCTTGGCCATATAGGCGGCGCTCAACGCCTTGCAGCCCTCCACGGTCGACACATCCTGCGGCAGCGGGATGCACTGAGGACCCAGTTCCTCCGCCGTCTCGATGCAGGCCGGGGCCTTGCGCGAGGAGATGTAAACCCTGGCCGCGCCCGCCTCGAGAAAGCCCTTGGCGATCATCTTGCCGATGCCGCGCGAACCGCCAGTGACCAGCGCCACCTTGCCGTCCAGAGAGAACAGATTCGACGCCATGCGCGCTTCCCCTTTGTCATTGGCTTCCGCCCCGGCGGAAGGCGCGGTTCGGACCGCGCTCCCCCCTCGCACATTTGACTTGGAACGGTCTAGCCGGGCCTATAACAAGCGTTTGAATTTCGGGACCGCCTGCGAACTCAATGAGCGGTCCGCCAGCCATTCGAGGAAGCCCCATGACCGAAATCAACTCGGTGACCACCCTCACCCGCGACGGCGACGTGGCCGTGATCACCCTCAATTCGCCGCCGGTGAACGCCCTGTCGGGCAATGTCCGCCAGGGCCTCTACGACGGCTTCAAGGCCGCCGGCGCGTCGGACGCCAAGGCAATCGTGTTGATCTGCGAAGGGCGCACCTTCATCGCCGGCGCGGACATCAGTGAGTTCGGCGCCCCGGCCGGCACGCCCACGGCCTCGTTGTTCGACGTCCAGGACATGATGGAGAACTCGCCGGTCCCCGTGGTCGCCGCGATCCATGGCACGGCCCTCGGCGGCGGTCTGGAAGTGGCCCTCTGCGCCCACTACCGCGTGGCTGTGCCGTCGGCGCGCCTCGGCTTGCCGGAAGTGGCCCTGGGCCTGCTGCCCGGCGCCGGCGGCACCCAGCGCCTGCCCCGCGTGGTCGGCGTCGAGACCGCCCTTGAGATGATGACGTCGGGCCGCCACGTGCCGGCGCCGGAAGCCGCGAAGCTGGGCCTGGTCGACGAACTGGCGGAAGAGGGCAAGCTCAAGGAAGCCGCCATCGCCTTTGCCAACAAGTGCGTTGCCGACGGCAAGCCGCTGGTGAAGATCAGCGAGAACAACGCCAAGCTCGAAGACGCCAAGGGCAAGCCCGAGATCTTCGCTAGTTTCCGCAAGGCCAACGCGCGCAAGTTCCGGGGTTTCGCCGCGCCCGAAGCCAACATCAAGTGCGTCGAGGCGGCGGTGAATTCCGCCAGCTTCGAAGAGGGCCTGAAGGCCGAGCGCAAGCTGTTCGGCGAACTGATGATGGGCAGTCAGTCGGCGGCGCAGCGCTACTACTTCTTCGCCGAGCGCCAGGCTCAGAAAATCCCCGGCATAGCCGACGACGTTCCGCTCAGGCCGATCAAGAAGGTGGGCGTGATCGGGGCCGGGACCATGGGCGGCGGCATTGCGATGAACTTCGCCAACGTCGGCATCCCGGTGGTGATCGTCGAGCAGCAGCAGGCGCCGCTGGACAAGGGCCTGGCCACGATCCGCAGCAACTACGAACGCTCGCGCACTGCCAAGCCCGAGGAGACGGCCAAGCGGATCAGCCTGATCACTGGCTCGCTCTCTATGGAAGAGGCGTTCGCGGACGTCGATCTGGTGATCGAGGCCGTGTTCGAGCGGATGGATATCAAGAAGGACATCTTCACCAAGCTGGACGCCATCTGCAAGCCGGGCGCGATCCTGGCGACCAACACGTCGGGTCTCAACATCGACGAGATCGCCTCGGTGACGAAGCGCCCGCAGGACGTCATCGGCCTGCACTTCTTCTCGCCGGCCAATGTGATGAAGCTGCTGGAAATCGTCCGCGCCGACCACACCGCGGATGACGTCATCATGACCTCGATGAAGCTGTCCAAGCAGATCGGCAAGATCGCCGCCCTGGTCGGCGTCTGCCCCGGCTTCGTCGGCAACCGCATCCTGGGCCAGCGCCAGCGCGAGGCGCAGAAGCTCGTGCTGGAAGGCGCCATGCCCTGGGACGTGGACCGCGTGCTCTACGACTTCGGCTTCCCGATGGGTCCGTTCGCCATGAGCGACCTGGCGGGTCTGGACATCGGCTGGGTGAAGGAAAAGTCCAACGGCGAGACCATCCGCGACGTGCTCTGCGAAGCCGATCGTCGGGGCCAGAAGACGGGCGCCGGATACTACGACTACGACGAGAACCGCGTCGCCAAGCCCAGCCCCTTCACTGAGAAGGTGATCCACGACTTCATCGTCAAGTCCGGCGCCAACCCGCGCAAGATCGGCGACGAGGAGATCCTGGAGCGCTGCATCTATCCGATGATCAACGAGGGCGTGAAGATCCTGGAAGAGGGCAAGGCGATCCGCGCCTCGGACATCGATGTGGTCTGGGTGAACGGCTACGGCTGGCCGGTCTATCGCGGCGGCCCGATGTTCTACGGCGACCTGATCGGCGGCCCCGCGGTGGTGCTGAAGAAGATGCAGGAGTTCGAGGCCA
>JANPKX010000052.1:0-2886 GCA_031426235.1 Alphaproteobacteria bacterium
AACAAGATCCTTGCCCTTGGCATTGCGAAAATGAGGGGCCTTGGCCAAGACGATATCGACCTCGCGGTCATGGGGCAGATAGTTGAGGGTTGTGACAATCGACCAGCGGTCCATCTGACCCTGATTGATCTGCTGAGTGCCGTGATAGAGGCCGGTCGTGTCGCCCAGGCCGATGGTGTTGGTGGTGGAAAACAGCCGGAACCATTTGTTGGGCTGGATCACCCGGTTCTGGTCCAGCAGGGTCAGCTTGCCCTGGGCTTCCAGGACGCGCTGGATCACGAACATGACGTCCGGACGGCCGGCGTCATATTCGTCGAAGACCAGGGCGATAGGCCGCTGGATCGCCCAGGGGAGCATGCCCTCGCGGAATTCGGTGACCTGCTTGCCGTCCTTCAGGACGATGGCGTCCTTGCCGACCAGATCGATGCGGCTGACGTGGCTATCCAGGTTCACGCGGATCAGCGGCCAGTTCAGGTGGGCCGCCACCTGCTCGATGTGGGTCGATTTGCCGGTGCCGTGATAGCCCTGGACCATCACGCGGCGGTCGAAGGCGAAGCCGGCCAGGATGGCGCGCGTCGTCTCCGGGTCGAACTTGTAGGCCGGATCGACGTCCGGCACGTGGGAGTCGCGGACGCTGAAGGCCGGCGCCTTCATGTCGATATCGACGCCGAAGGTCTCGCGCACGTCGACCTCCCGGTCGGGGGCGAGCGTGATCAGCTGGTCGTCGGAAGAGTCGAATGCGGGCATGGCCGCGATCGATTACAGGCTTGCCGCGGCGTACGCAAACAGGTGTTTTGTCGGCAGGAGGAACGCCGATGCTGATGGAAGCGCAAAGCGCCTATCGCACGATCACCGTCAGGCCGGAGCCCTCGGGCTTCGGAGCCGAGGTCACGGGGCTGGACCTGTCGCGCCCGCTTGAGCCCGCGGTGCTGGCGGAGGTCAAGGACGCCTGGGCCCGTCACGCGGTGCTGGCCTTTCCGGACCAGCCCTTGAGCCTGGACGACCTGGAGGCCTTCACCCTGCAGATCGGGCCGTTCGGACACGATCCCTACGTGGCGCCGATGGCGGGCCACCCGAACGTGCTGGAGGTGCGGCGCGAACCCGACGAGAAGACCACGCCGTTCGGCGGCAACTGGCATTCGGACTGGAGTTTCCAGGAGCGGCCGCCGGCGGCGACGATCCTGCGCTCTGAGACCATTCCGCCAGTCGGGGGCGACACCCTCTATGCGGACGCGTCCCGCGCCTACGAGGCCCTGCCGGAGGCCATGAAGGCGCGGCTGGCGCCGCTGCGGGCCGTGCATTCGGCGACGCGGGCCTATGGGATGAAGAGCGCCTACGCCAAGGAGCTGGATGTCCGCTCCATGCCGATCATCGTCAGCCCCGAGGCGGACAAGGTCTGGGCCCACCCCCTGGTGCGCACTCATCCGGTGACGGGGCGCAAGGCGCTGTTCGTCTCGCCGGTCTATACCGTCGGGATCGAGGGCATGGCGCCTGACGAGGCCGATCCGCTCTTGGCAGAGCTTTACAAGCACATCGTTCAGGAGGGGTTCGTTTACCGCCACCGCTGGCGCGAGGGGATGGTGGTGATCTGGGACAATCGCTGCACCATGCACAACGCCCTTGGGGGGTATGACGGCCACCGGCGGGTCATGCACCGCACGACCGTGGCGGGCGAGCCGCCGGCCTAGTCGTTCCGGCGGCCCAGTAGCAGCAGCCCGGCGAAGCTGAGCACGCCCGCGCAGGCGAGATAGCCGCCCACGAGGGTCAGGCCGCCGCGGTCGGCGAGGAGCTGTGCGATGGTAGGGGTCAGGCCGCCGCCGAGGATGCCGCCCAGGTTGAAGACCATCGAGGCGCCGGTGTAGCGCACGCGCGCCGGGAACAGGCTGGGCAGGTAGGCGCCCAGCGGTCCGTAGACGAAGCCCATGGCGAAGAGCGCGGCCGAAAGCCAGGCGCCGACGAACACCAGCGATCCGGACCCCATCATCAGACCCATGACGGACCCCACGGCCACCGTCGCGCCGCAGCCGATCATCAGGACGCGGCGCGCGCTGCTGGCGTCGGCGCTCCAGCCGGCCGCGACGATCCCGGCCGCCAGGAACAGGATCGCGCCCAGTTGGACGCCCAGGAAGGCCTCGCGCCCGTAGCCCAGGGTCTTGGTTCCGTACCCCAGGGCGAAGGCGGTGGAGAGGTAGAAGATGGCGAAGCAGGCAATGGCCGCCAGGGTCCCGCCGACAAGGGCGCCGGCATGGCGCGTGACCACCTCGGCCATTGGGACGTGGGCGGGCGCGGCCTCGGTCATGGCCTGCTGGAAGGCGGGAGTCTCGGTCAGGCTCAGCCGCACCCACAGGCCCAGGCCGACCAAGATTGCGCTAGCCAGGAACGGAAGGCGCCAGCCCCACGCCTGGAACGCCTCGGGGCTCAGGGCCGCGCCGAGGATGAGAAAGAGGCCGTTGGCGGCGATAAAGCCTACCGGGGCGCCTAACTGTGGAAACATGCCGAATCGCGCGCGCCACCCGAGCGGGGCGTTCTCCACCGCCAGCAGGGCCGCGCCGCCCCACTCGCCGCCCAGCCCGAAGCCCTGTCCGAACCGCAGGACGCACAGCAGGAAGGGTGCGACCCAGCCCACCAGGGCGTAGGTCGGCAGGAAGGCGATCAGCAGGGTGGAAACGCCCATGGTCAGCAGGGACGCCACCAGCGTGGACTTGCGCCCGATGCGGTCGCCGAAGTGGCCGAAGACGGCCGCGCCCACCGGCCGCGCGAAGAAGGCCACGGCGAAGGTGGCGTAGCTCTGCAGCAGCTGGGCGCTGCCGGACGACTTGGGGAAGAACAGCTCCGGGAACACCAGGGCCGCGGCCGTGGCGTAGATGTAGAAGTCGTAGAACTCGA
>JANPKX010000053.1:0-1681 GCA_031426235.1 Alphaproteobacteria bacterium
GCCCTTCGTGGGCTTGCCCCACGGGGTGACCGGGTGACGACCGCCCGAGGTGCGGCCTTCGCCACCGCCGTGCGGGTGGTCGATCGGGTTCATGGCCACGCCGCGCACGTGCGGACGGCGGCCCTTGTGGCGGCTGCGGCCAGCCTTGCCCAGGACCTCGTTCATGTGGTCCTGGTTCGACACCGCGCCGACCGTGGCCATGCAGGTGTCCATCACCATGCGCAGCTCGCCCGAGTTCAGCCGGATCTGGGCGTAGCCCGCGTCGCGACCGACCAGTTGGGCGTAGGCCCCGGCCGAACGGGCGATCTGGCCGCCCTTCATGGGCTTCAGCTCGATGTTGTGGATGATCGTACCGATCGGCATGCCGCGCAGCGGCATTGCGTTGCCGGGCTTCACGTCGGCCCGCTCGGCGGCGATCACCTGGTCGCCGGTCTTCAGGCGCTGCGGGGCCAGGATATAGGCCAGCTCGCCGTCGGCGTACTTCACCAGGGCGATGAAGGCCGAGCGGTTGGGGTCGTACTCGAGCCGCTCGACCGTGGCGGGCACGTCGAACTTGCGGCGCTTGATGTCCACCATGCGATAGAGGCGCTTGGCGCCGCCGCCGCGGAAGCGGACCGCAATGCGGCCGTTGCCGCCACGACCGCCCGACTTGGTCAGGCCTTCGACGAGCGACTTCTCGGGCCGGCCCTTGTGGAGCTCGGACTTATCCACCAGGACCAGCTGGCGCCGGCCCGGGGACGTCGGGTTGAATTGCTTCAGAGCCATCGGATCAGAGCCCCGTGGTGATGTCGATGGATTGGCCCTCTGCGAGGGTCACAATCGCTTTCTTGACGTCCGAGCGCTTGCCCATGATGCCGCGGAACCGCTTGGTCTTTCCCTTCACGTTGATCGTGTTGACCTTCGTGACATTGACCTTGAACAGCGCCTCGACGGCGGCTGCGATCTCGTCCTTGGACGCGTCGCCGGCCACGCGGAAGACGACCTTGTTCTGCTCGGAGAGCAGCGTCGCCTTTTCCGTGATGATCGGAGACAGGATGGTGTCGTAGTGACGGGCTGTGGGCTCAACGGCCATTACGCAGCCTCCTCAGGCTGGAAGCGCGCCTGGATCGCATGAACCGCATCCGTGGTGAGAACCAGGGTGCGGCGGCGCAGGACGTCATAGACGTTCAGGCCAGCGTTCGGCAGCACGTCGACGTTCGGGATGTTCCGAGCGGCGAGCTTGAAGTTGTTGTCGACCTCGGCGCCGGCGATGACCAGGGCGTGGGTGACGCCGATCTTGCCCAGCGTCTCGCGCAGGGCCGACGTCTTGGGATCGGAGATCGCGACGGTGTCGACGACGATCAGCGAGCCGTCCTTTGCCTTCGAGGACAGCGCATGGCGCAGGGCCAGGGCGCGGACCTTCTTGGGCAGGTCGAAGGCGTGGCTGCGAACGACCGGACCGTGGGCCCGGGCGCCGCCGACGAACTGAGCCGCCCGGCGCGAGCCGTGACGGGCGCCGCCGGTGCCCTTTTGCTTGTACATCTTCTTCGAGGTGCGGGAGACCTCGTTGCGGACCTGGACCTTGTGGTTCCCCGACCGGCGCTTGGCCAGCTGCCAGGTGATGACCCGCTGCAGGATGTCGCCGCGGATCTCTTCGATGCCGAAGATGGCGTCCGGCAGTTCGATCGAACCACCCTTCCCG
>JANPKX010000054.1:0-1887 GCA_031426235.1 Alphaproteobacteria bacterium
AGGGTCCGAGCCGATGGAGTCCTTGGCGCGGAACCAGACCTGCTGGACCGGCGGCCGCGGCTCGGGCTTGGCGACGTCGAAGCGCCCGTCCACCGTGCGCATCTCGATAGGCTGCGGCCGATCCAGCCAGGCCCGCATCTCGGCCGGCGCGTCCTTGAGCCGCCGGCGCTGGGCGACCGTGTCGTCCTCGACCTCGTCCCAGTGGGGGGCGGCCGGCATTTCGCTCTGATGTTCGAAGCCGCTCTCTTCCGTCTGGAACGAGGCGGCGAGGTTGAAGATCTGCTGGCCGTGCTGGATCGCGACCACGCGCCGGGTCGTGAAGCTGCCGCCGTCACGGGAACGGTCCACGTCGAAGATGATCGGCACGTTCGGATCGCCAGGCCGGATGAAGTAGCAGTGCAGCGAATGGCAGACCCGATCCTCGACCGTCTCATAAGCCGCCAGCAACGACTGGGCGATCACCTGGCCGCCATAGATGCGCTGACGCGACTCCTCGTCCGGCGTGACGCCGCGGAACAGATTGACCTCAAGCCGCTCGAGCTTGAGGTTTTCGACCAGGGTCTGGGTGTCCATGCGCCCGCTTTCCGCCATGCTGCGACTGCGAAGGCGGCGCATACGCCTTCGGCAGGGCGGTGAGAAGACCTCACACGTCCGCGGCGGAACCGTTCAAGCCAGTTCGGCGATCTCTTCGTCGGTCAGGTCGCCGGGGACGATGGTGATCGGCACCTTCCGGGATCCCCACTTGACGCCTTCCTTGGCGATGGCGCCGACCAGCGGACCGGGGCCGCGTCCGCCAACCGCCGCGGCCAGGACCATGATCTTGATGTCGGGATCGTCGCTCAGCACCTGACGCAGCGCCGCGCGGATGGAATCCGCTTCCTGGATCAGGAATTCCGGCGGCAGGCCGGTCTCGGCCTGCACATATTCGGCGGACTGCTGCAGCGCCGTCTCGGCTTCCTCGCGCTGTTGGCGGGCGATCTCCTCGCGCACCCCTGACCAGTGCTCGAACAGCGCCGGCTGGATGACGCGCAACAGGGCCACGTAGCCGCCGGTGGATCGCGCGCGCCGACAGGCGAACTTCAGCGCCGTCTGGAACTCGGCGCTGTCGTCGGCCACCACCAGGAACTTGCGCCGGTTGCTCATGGCCTGGGAGTCTAGCTCAGCCGGCCCAGAAGCCCACAAGCTTCTTGACCTCGGCCAGCGTCGGCGCGGCCAGGGCGCGGGCGCGGGCGGCCCCGTCGGTCAACACGCGGTCGATCTCCGCGGGATCGCTCAGCAGCCGGCGCATCTCCACGCCGATCGGACCCATCACCGAGACCGCCAGGTCCGCCAGCTTGGGCTTGAAGGCGCCAAAGCCCTGGCCGGCGTATTCGCCCAGCACGTCGGCCTCGCTCGTACCCGCCAGGGCGGCATAGATCGAGACCAGGTTGCGGGCCTCGGCGCGGTCGGCCAGCCCCTCCATCGTCTCCGGCAGGGGCTCGGCGTCGGTCCTGGCCTTGCGGACCTTCTGCGCGATGGCGTCGGCGTCGTCGGTGAGGTTGATGCGCGAGTAATCCGAGGGATCGGACTTGCTCATCTTGGCCGTGCCGTCGCGCAGGCTCATCACCCGCGCGCCCGGCCCCTGGGTCAGGGCCTCGGGCAAGGGGAAGAACCCGGGCGCATCAAAGTCGTTGTTGAACTTGGCGGCGATGTCGCGGGTCAGCTCAAGGTGCTGGCGCTGGTCCTCGCCCACCGGCACCTTGGTCGCCTTGTAGATCAGGATGTCGGCGGCCTGGAGCACGGGATAGGTGTAGAGCCCGACGCTGGAGCGCTCCTTGTGCTTGCCTGCCTTGTCCTTGAACTGGGTCATCCGGTCCAGCCAGCCGAGGCGCGCCACGCAGTTGAAAA
>JANPKX010000055.1:0-4574 GCA_031426235.1 Alphaproteobacteria bacterium
TCGGCCCCGGCGGCCCGCACGGCCCGGGCCGCGGCGGCGCCCGCGATGCCCGCCCCGATGACCGCGACCCGGCGGACCGGGGTCTCTGTGGGGGCGCCGCCGAAGCGCGCCACCAGCCGTTCGCGCTTGCGGCCGTAGCCAGGTTGCTTCTCGACGGAGAAACCCACACCGGTAAGGCCACGTCGAACCTGGCCGGCGACGGTGAAGGTGGCGGCGCGCCCGCCGGGCGCCGTGCGGCCCGCCACCAGGGCCAGGACCTCGTCGGTCCACATGTCGGGATTCAACGCGGGCGAGAAGCCGTCGAGGAACCAGGCGTCGGCCTGCCCGCGCCATCCGGCAAGCGCCGGGACGACATCCAGGATCGCAACGTCCAGGGTCGCGCGGAGCTCGGGCAGGTCGACCCTGTGCCGCCCGCGCGCGACGCCGGGCCAGCGCGCGGTCAGCAGGTCGCCGATGGCCGCGAGATCCGGCCAGCGGGCCAAGGCCCGCGCGGCGTCCTGCGCGGTGATCGGAAAGGCCTCGACCGAGGCGATGTGCAGATGGGCGTCCGGCGAGGCCGTGCGGCGCCAGAGGTCGAGCAGGGCGGCGACGTTGAGGCCGGTCCCAAAACCCAGTTCGCCTACCACGAAGCGGCGTCGCCCGATCCAGGCCTGCGGCAGGCCGCAACCGTCCAGGAACACCGCCCGGCTCTCGGCCAGGCCGTCCTCGGCGGAGAAATAGACGTCGCCAAATCGCCGGGACCTTGGCTGCCCGTCGTCGGTCCAGGCCAGGGGGCTGTCAGGGCTCGTCATGCAGAACCGCAAAGAAAAAGGGCCGCCCCGGGGGGCGGCCCTTCCGTAACGCTCGAAGCGTCGAGACGCTTACTTCTTTTCCGGGGCGGCCGGGGTGGTCGCCATCGCGTCGGCGGCCGGGGCAGCCGGGGTGGTCGCCATCGCGTCAGCGGCCGGAGCAGCGGCGGCGGCAGCGGCGTCGGTGGCGGCAGCGGCCGAGGTCGCGGCGGCGTCAGCCGAAGAGGCGGCGGCGTCGGCGGCAGCGGCGGCCGGGGCTTCGGCGGCCGGGGCTTCTTCCTTCTTGGTGCAGGCCGAAACGCCCATCAGGGCCACGGCGGCGGCGGCAACGAGCGCGCCGCGGATCATTTCCTTGGTCATGTCCATATCCTTATAAGTGAAGTGTTGGCGTCGAACCCGATAAACCCGCCGATCTTCGGTGGGTGCGTCGTCCGACGCTGCGCGAGGAATAAGCCCGCACCGCCATCCCTGGCAAGTGGTTTAATCACAGGTTCGTGATCACTTTTTTCACGCTTTGTGGTTTTGCGTCGGGTCTTCGTCAACCTTCAGCGGGGATGGCCGACAAGGCTTCTTCGAGCTCCAGGAAGCTGGGTTGGGCGCCCGAGGGGACATTGCCACGTCCGATCTCCACGGAGATCTGCGCCGCGTTGCCGTGCAGGTGCGCCACCAGCACCGCCTGGATGATGCGGTAGAAGGCGCCTTCCTCCTCGACCACGGCCGCCATGCGCGTGCCGAACGGTCCGACCAGACCATAGGCCAGGAAAACGCCCAGGAACGTGCCCACCAGAGCCGAGCCGATCATCTCGCCCAGCACTTCGGGGGGTTCGGTGATCGCGCCCATGGTCTTGATGACGCCCAGCACGGCGGCGACGATGCCCAGGGCGGGCAGGGCGTCCGCCAGGTTGGTGATGGCGTGGCTGGGGCCCAGCGCCTCGTGGTGGTGCTTCTCGAGCTGCTTCTCCATGGCGTCCTCGACCTGGTGCGGATCCTCCAGGTTCATGGTCATCATGCGCAGCGTGTCGCAGATGAAGTCGATGGCGAAGTGATCCTTCGCGATCTTCGGAAAGCGCGTGAAGATCGAGCTCTCCTTGGGGTTCTCGATGTGGCTCTCCAGGGCGATGACGCCCTTGGACTTCATGGTCTTGGTCAAAAGGAACAGCAGCGAAAGGAGATCGCGGTAATCCGCAGCCTTCCATTTGGGACCCTTGAACACCGACGCGAATGCCCCGCCGCAGCCCTTGATCACGGTCATGGAGTTGGCGATCAGGAAGGCGGCCACGCCGGCGCCGCCGATCGCCATCATCTCGTGCGGCGTGGCGTGCAGGATCACGCCCATGTTGCCGCCGGTCACGATGTAGCTGCCGAACACCAGGGCGAACAGCAGGACGATGCCGATAATCTGGAACATGGACTTCCTCGGGGACCTGGACGCCAGCTTCGCCGTTAATGCTTAATGTCGCGTGATCGGTCGTCGGATTTGCGGGCGTCCGGCAACGCGCCTAATCCGAGGCCCATGTCCACGCCGAGTACCGACAAGGGGGCGCTGCCCCGGCGTTCGTTCGCGATCATCTTCGCCGTCTCGATGGCGACGGCGATGGGCAATACGGGCCTGATCTCGGTGCTGCCGGCGATCGGCCGGTCGATCGGCATCCCCGATCCGATGGTGTCGGCGATCTTCTCGCTGTCGGCCCTGCTCTGGGCCTTCTCCTCTCCCGCGTGGGCGCGCGCCTCCGACCGGCATGGCCGCAAGCCCCTGATGCTGGTGGGGCTGGCGGGCTTCATGATCTCGATGGCGCTGTGCGGCCTGGTGGTCAGTTCAGGGCTGGCGAAGCTGGCCCCGCCGATGGTCATCTTTGGCCTCTTCCTGCTGGCGCGGGCGCTGTTCGGGCTCTTCGGCGCCGCCAGCAATCCGGCCACCCAGGCCTATCTGGCCGAGCGCACGCCGGTGGAGGGCCGCACCCAGGCCATGGCCAGCCTGGCCGGAGCCTTCGGGCTGGGCACCGTGATCGGGCCGTTCCTGGCGCCGCTGTTCGTCTTCCCGGGCGTCGGGCTGGCCGGTCCGCTCTACAGCTTCTCCCTGATCGCCCTGGGCATGCTGTTCGTGGTCTGGCGCTTCCTGCCGGACAGCCGCCCCGACCCTGAGGCTCAGAAGCCGCGACGCCCGTTGGTCCCCGGGGCACCGCCGGCCCTACCGATGTGGCGCGACCCGCGGATCACCCCGTTTCTGATCTATGGCTTCATCGTCGCCCCCTGCCAGACGGCCCAGGCCCAGACCCTGGGGTTCCTGATCATCGACAAGCTGTCCTTGTCGCCGACCCAGGCCCAGACCTACATCGCCATCGCCATGATGTTCGGTGCGGTGGCCGGCCTGCTGGCCCAGTGGGGGCTGATCCGGATGTTCGAAATGACGCCGCGCCAGCTTCTGCGCTGGGGCGTCGGCGTCGCGGCCCTGGGCAACCTGATCGTGGCCCTGTCGCCCGGATACTATGGGGTGGTCGTGGGCTATGCGGTGTCCAGCCTGGGTTTCGGCTTCGCCAGGCCCGGCTTCACGGCTGGCTCGTCGATCGCCGTCGACATGGACGAACAGGCGCGGGTCGCCGGTGCGATCGCCGCGGTCAACGGAATCAACGTGATCTTCGCGCCGCTGTTCGTGTTCCTCTATCAGCACTTTGGTCCGGCGCCGTTCATCGTCAACACGGTGCTCATGGGCGGCCTGCTGGTCTACGCCTTCCGCAGCATCGCCCTGAAAAACGCCGACCCGAAGCCCGCCTCGCGCGAGGCCGCGACCCTGGCGACGCTCGAGAAGAACGACGAAGGCGCCGCCTAGCCGGCCGCGAGCCGCGCGGCTTCCTGGGCGCAATCCCGGGTCGGCTTCAGGCCTTTGGCGCGGGCGTCGGCGATCTCGGCGCGGGCGGCGTCAAGGTCAGCCCGGAACGCAGGCGAGGCGTGCAGACGCGCGACCACGGCGGTTCCAACCACCGCGCCTTCCTGGACGTCGGAGCGCCAGTGGACGTTGCAAACGGCGCGGCTCTCAGTGAAGGCTCGGCCGCGCGCCAGAATGGCGTCGGCGCGGTCGGGCGCGACCTCAGTCAGGATCAGGCCCCAGCCCCAGCCGATGGCCGCGTGCCCGGAGGGGTAAGAGCCGTCTCGGCGCAGCGCAGCGTCCAGCGCGGGTGTGCACTGCGGCTGGTTGTTCACGGTGAACGGCCGGGCGCGCATGTACTTGCTCTTGGCCGCATAGGGAGCGCGACCCAGGTCGCCGACGGTCCGCCGCAGCAAGGCATAGAGGCGTGGCGTTTGCGCCTCCGTAATCGGCGCGTTTACGGCGCAGGAGAAGGTTGCGGCGGCGTTAGGGAAACTCAGGTCTGCATCCTGGATGGCCAGGTCCCAGCGCGGCCCGCCGTGCAGGGCCAGGGCAGCCCGGTTGGCCTCGTCGTCCCGCGCCTGCGCGGCGGAACCGGCCGTTGGCGGGGCCGGCAACAGGCTGAGGCTGCTCGGCAGGCCGTCCAGCGGGAGATAGCCGGCGACGGAGGTCACCATGGCCGGAGGCCCCTGCCACGCGCCCAGCGCCAGCGCCGCCAGGGTCAGCCCGGCCATCCACCGCTTGCGTGTCATCGACTTCTCTCCCCCTTGGCCCGGCTCAGCCGCCGGCCTCGGATTTTAGCCTGCGCACCATGTCAGGAGAAAGATAGCCGTCCGCCGTCAGGCCGCGGGCCTTCTGCCAGGCCCTGAGCGCCTTGCGGGTGCCCATGCCGACCACGCCGTCCGGCGCGCCGGCGTCGAACC
>JANPKX010000056.1:0-4979 GCA_031426235.1 Alphaproteobacteria bacterium
CTGCCCGACCGGGACTACTACCTGACCCCTGCCTTCGCGGGCAAGAAGGCCAAGTATGAGGCCTATGTCGCCGAGATCCTGACCCTGGCAGGCTGGCCACGGCCGACCGAAAACGCCGCCGCCGTCGTCGCTTTCGAGAGCAAGCTGGCCGAGGAGAGCTGGTCCCGCGCCCAGCAACGCGACCGCGACAAGACGTACAACCCCATGAGCCGGGCGGAACTCAACGCTGCGACCCCGGGCCTTGATTGGAACCGATATCTGGCGGCTAGCGGCCTACCCGCCGTGGATCGGGTCATCGTGAGCACCAACACGGCGCTTGGCCCCTTCGCGAAGATCTATGCCGAGACGCCCCTCGCGACCCTGCAGGCCTGGCAGGCTTTCCACGTCACGGACGACGCCGCGCCCTACCTGTCCAAGCGATTCGTCGACGCCAACTGGGCCTTCCGCAACAGGGAGCTTGGCGGCCAGCCCGAGCAACAGGCGCGCTGGAAGCGAGCCGTCACCTTCATGGATGGCGCGCTCGGCGAAGCGGTAGGCCGAATCTATGTGGCGCGCTACTTCCCCCCGGAATCCAAGGCCAAGATGGATGCGCTGGTGGGCGATATCCGCTCGGCCATGCGGGCGCGCATCGAGACCCTGGAATGGATGGGGCCGCAGACCCGCGCCAGGGCGCTGGAGAAGCTGTCCAAGTTCACAGTGAAGATCGCCTACCCGACAGCCTGGCGGGACTATTCGACGCTGGAGCTGAGACCGGACGACGCCTACGGCAACGCCGTTCGGGCCAATGCGTTCGACTGGCGCCGCCGTGTCGCGCGGCTGAACGGCCCGGTCGACAAGGCCGAGTGGGGCATGACTCCCCAGACGGTCAACGCCTACTACAACTTCGCCAACAACGAGAGCGTGTTCCCTGCGGCCATCCTGCAGCCGCCCTTTTTCGATCCTGACGCGGATCCGGCCGTCAACTACGGCGGGATCGGCGGGGTGATCGGCCATGAGATCAGCCATGGCTTCGACGACCAGGGCCGCAAGTCTGACGGCGACGGCGTGCTGTCGGATTGGTGGAGCGCCGACGACGCGACCCGGTTCAAGACGCAGGCCGACCGGCTCGGCGCCCAGTATTCCGCCTTCGAACCCGTGGCCGGCGCCAAAATCCAAGGCGCGCTCACGATGGGTGAGAACATCGGCGACAATGGCGGCCTGTCGCTGGCCATGGATGCTTACCGCCGCTCCCTGAAGGGCGCACCCGCGCCGGTGCTTGACGGCCTGACCGGCGACCAGCGCGTATTCCTGGGCTGGGCTCAGGTGTGGCGCGAAAAGGCGCGGGAGGAATACACCCGCCAGCAGGTCGTCACCGACCCGCACTCACCGGCCTACTTCCGCGTCAACGGCACGATCCGCAACATCCCCGGCTGGTATCAGGCGTGGGAGGTCCAGCCCGGCGACAAGCTGTATGTGCCGCCCGAGCAGCGCGTCCGGATCTGGTAGCCGCTCAGGTCGCCAGGCTGGCCGCGCCGAACGCCAGGCCGCACAGCAAGGCGGTCTGGCAGACCAGCGCCGCCAGGGGCCGCCAGCCCATGGACTTCAGCCCGGCGATCGAGGTCTTGGCCCCCACCGCCACCACGCCCGCGCCAATCAGCAGATTCGAGGCGAAGGTCGCCGCCGGCAGCACCGGCTCCGGGACGACGCCGGTAGAGCGCAGGGCGGCGAACGCGAAGAAGGCCAGAACGAAGCCGGGGAACAGCATGGCGCGGCTGGGTCCCGCGGCGCCCGCCTCGCCGCGTGAGCCCGCGAACGAGAACGCGACGGCCGCCACCACCAGGGCCAGAAGCGACACGCGGACCAGCTTGACCGTCACGGCCATGTCGCCGACCTGCGGCGAGACCGAATAGCCGGCCCCCGCCACCTGGGCGACGTCGTGGATCGAGGCGCCCAGGAACACCGCCGCGGCGCTGGGGTCCAGGCCCGCGACGCGGGCCAGCAGCGGATAGAGCAGCATGGCGAGGGTCGACAGGGTGGCGACGACGGCCACCACATAGCCGGTCTGACGCTCGGTCTCCTCGCCCTTGGGCAGAACTGAGGCGACCGCCATCGCGGCCGAGGCGCCGCAGATTGCGGTCGAGGCTGCCGAAAGCATCGCAAAGCCCTTGGGCAGGCCGAAGAGCCGCCCGATAGCCGATCCCAGGATCAGGGTGAGGGCAACGCAGCCCAGCACCATCGCCATGGTCTGGACGCCCAGCCCCATGATGTCGCCCAGCGCGATCCGCAGTCCCAGCAGCGCGACGCCGATCCGCAGCAGCGTGCGGCCCGCCACTTTGAGGCCAGGGCTGAGGTCGAAGCGGCCGGCCAGCGGCGCGGCGATCAGGAACCCGCCGACCAGGGCGAAGGGGGCCACGGGCTGGCCAACCGCTTTGGCGATCAGGGTTGCGGCCAGGGTGATCGCGCCGGTCACCGCCAGGCCGGGGACGGCGGCCGTCCAGCCGGTAGCGACGGCCTTGGGTGCGGTGCGGTGGGTGACCATCCGCTCGTGCAGGTCTCGGATCCGGCGACTGCCCGACGACTGGAAAGCGAATGGGAACAGCCCGTGCAGGAGGCACGCCATCGCGCCCGCCGCCATGCTTGCCGCATAGCTCCACGACGAGCCGAGATGCTGGAAATAGCTCTCGCCCACGGTTCGCGGATGTTGCGTAAAGGCCCGAAGCACGGCTCCCCCCCTGAGTGTGTTCAGGAGAGAGTGGCCGCCGCACCGGGAATAGCATTACCAATTAGAGCGGCGTAACCGGCGCTCCGGAGATCAAGGTTCTCCTTGTGACCGCGCAACAGAGTTTTTCTTCTCTGACCCGCGAGAGGTCACGAAAAAGCTCCCGGCTTTGACCCCGGGAGCTTCTCCGACTCGGCCGCCCGAAAGCGACAGTGAGCCTTATTTCGACATGCTCGTGTCGGGCGTGTTGGCGGTGGTCGCGCCGCCGTCGGCGTTGCCGGCCTTCTGTTCGATGGCGTCGGCCTCGGCGTTGAGGGCCTTTTCCTTCGCTTCGTTCGGCGTGGCCGCGGCCTGGGATTCCAGGGCGTCCGCCTTCACTTCGGCAGCCTTGTCGGCCTTGCTTTCACAGGCGGCGAGAGAGAGGGCGGCCAGTCCGGCGGCCGCGACGATGTGGATGCGCATAAGCGTGCTCCCCTTGTGTTGAGACTGAAGCTAAAGCGCACGACGGCGTCGTTTGTTGCAAAGCGACGAGTCGGAAACGTGAGGGATTGGAGCGGATGAAGGGAATCGAACCCTCGTCGTGAGCTTGGGAAGCTCCTGCTCTACCATTGAGCTACATCCGCGCGCCGTCTCCTCTAGCGGCTCACCGGCGCCGGCTCAAGCGCCTCGAAAATGTCAGATCAGCTGCAGCAGGATCAGCGACATTCCCGAGAACGCGACGATCCAGACCAGGGTGCGCAAGTAAGGGATGCCGGCCAGATAGACGGCAGCGTAGGCGATCCGCGCCCCGACGAAGACCTGCGCGCCCAGTGCGGTCATGGCGTTCTCGCGGCCGGCGACCTGGGCCACCAGCACGAGAGCTGCGAACGGGACCAGGCTCTCCAGCATGTTGCGATGGGCCCTTTGCGCGCGACCCACCCAGCCGGGCTGATCCTCCATGCCTTCGCGGTTGCCCACCAGCAGCGGGAACGCCACGGTCGACAAGGCCCCGGCGATCAAGATCAGGATTTGGGCCAGGGTGAGCGCCGCCGCCCAAACCAGCATCTGTAGTTCCGTCGACATCCTGGGCCCTCCCCCGCGAGCGATCGCCGCGTCCAATAACGAAGGTCTTTCGGGGAAGCTGTCAAACCCCGCGCGTTGACCTCGGCTCGATCGGGACGCACCATGACTTTGCAGAAAAAAGGGAGCAGGCGATGGCGGACGGCGGCGGACCGGTGAAGGCGAAATTTCACGCCATGACCGAAGGCACCAAGGAAGACTGGGACGCGATCAGCGCCGTGGGCGCCAGCCACCGCGGCCAGCACGTCGATCAAATCCTCCGCCACTTCAAGCTGCTGGACGAGGAGCCGGGCGGCTTCGCGGTCACCCGTATCGAGCACTCGCTGCAGACCGCCACGCGCGCGCACCGCGACGGACGCGACGAGGAGTATGTGATCTGCGCCCTGCTGCACGACATCGGCGACCTGCTGCTGCCGGCCAGCCATGCCGAGCTGGGCGCGGCGATTCTGAAGCCCTACGTCTCGGACCGGAACCACTGGATGCTGGCTCACCACGGCATCTTCCAGGGCTACTACTTCTTCCACCACCTGGGCCTCGACCGCGACATGCGCGAGGAATTCCGCGGCCACCCCGACTTTGAATACACCGCCCAGTTCTGCCACCTCTACGACCAAAGCGCGTTCGACCCGGCCTATGACTCCATGCCGCTGGAGGCCTTCGAGCCGATGATGCGCCGGGTGATGGAGCGCCCCATGCGCTCGATCTACAAGAAGGCCGAGGCGGCCTAAGGGTTGGCATGCGTCTCCGACCGATCCTGGGGGCAGCCGCACTCGGCCTGACGCTCGCGGGCGGCGCCGGCGCTCAGCCGGTCAATCGCGCCCAGGAGGCCGAGGCCATGCTCGCCGCGGCCGGCTTCCCGATCCGCGCCGGCCAGGTCGTCAACGTATGCGGCCGGCCCTCCCGGCCCAGACCGATGGCAGTGGACCTCAACGGCGATGGCCGTCCGGAGGCCGTGATCGTTGACCAGGATAGCGCCTGCTATGGCCCAACCGGCGCGTCGTTTTCGGTGATCCAGCAACAGGGGCCTGGACGCTGGGAGCTCGTCGGGGCCGGGCGCGGCCAGATCAAACTCCTGGACACCCGTACCAATGGCTGGCGCGACTGGAGCCTGGAGGGCGCCGGTTGCCAGCGCACCTGGACCTACCAATCAGGCCAGGGGTACGTCTCGCTCAAGCCGTGCCCTGGCGAGGGTGGCTCCCGGCCCGCTACCGCGGCGACGGCT
>JANPKX010000057.1:0-2576 GCA_031426235.1 Alphaproteobacteria bacterium
ACGGCCGGCCATGTCGTCGTCCACAATGAGCACGGACGGCGCCGTGCGGGCCGCCAGCCGGTTCAGGTCGGCGTCGGACAGGCGATAGTTCAGCGGCGCAAACGGGCGACCCAACAGGCCCGACGCAAACAGGGCGACCGGCAGAGCGGGCCCGTTGAGGCCCAGGAACGCGACGTTGTCCGCCGGATGGCGGGCCAGCCATGCCGCGCCGTTCAGGGCATGACGGCGCGCTTGGCCGAAAGTGAGACCTTCGTCCCGGGGGCCCAGCGCGAGACGATCCGGCGCGGCGTCGGCCGCCATCTCCAGCAGCAGCGCGGTGTGCATGGGTTCAGTCCGAGGCCGGCAGCTTCTTGGCGTCCTTCGCCCCCACGGGCCGCCCGCCGATGGTCAGCGTCCCGGCGCCGGCCTTGGTGCAGAGGATCTCCATCCCGGTCTCCTCGTCGGCATAGCGCTTGCCCATCTGGCTCCCGTCGGCAAAGTCGGCCGCGATCGCCTTGCCCTCGGGCTTGGCCTCGCTGTGCGCGATCATCTGGTAGCCGCCGCATTCCAGGGTGATCTCGGTCTTCGGCGGCCGCACGACCACGACCTCGGTGTCACAGACAACGCTTTTCCAGCGTGACCCAGGCTTCACATCCATCGTCTCACTCCCGGCAGACCGTTTTTTCGATTTGCCAACTTACCTATCGGCGCCCCTGCCCGTCGTCCACCCGGATCGAGACGCCGGTGACGGCCTCGGACGCAGGGCCGACCAAGTATAGCAGCGTAGAGTCCAGCTGGGCCGGATCGCCCAGCCGCTGGCGCGGGAAGCTCTTGGTGATGTCGCCGACCCTGGACAGCATCCCATCCATCATCTCCGAGGTGAAGGCCCCAGGCGCGATGGCGTTGACGTTGATGTGGTTGCGGGCCCACTCGACGGCCAGGGCCTCGCTCATCCGCACAACCGCCGCCTTGCTGACGGAATAGAGCGCGGCCCCGCCGCCGCCATACTCATAGGCCGCCGACGAGGCGATGTTGACGATACGCCCGGGCTTCTCCACCGCCAGCAGCCGGCGGGCCACCTCGCAGGCCAGGATGAAGGGCGCCCGAACATTGATGTCCAGGACGCGATCGATCAGCTCCAGCGGCATCTTGTGCGCCCGCTGCGCGTCGGGAATGCCGGCGTTGTTGACCAGTATCGTCACCGTGCCCAGCGCCGCCTCGGCCTGGGCGACCGCAGCGACGAGTTGTTCCGGGTCCGTGGCGTCCATAGCGATCGCGACCGCCTCGCCGCCCGCCTCGCGGATCTCGGCCGCCAGCGCCTCAAGACGGTCCAGCCGCCGTGCGGCCAGGGCCACCTTGGCGCCCTGACTGGCCAGCACCCGGGCGAACCTGAGGCCAAGTCCCGACGAGGCGCCGGTGACCAGGGCCACCTGTCCGCTGAGGTCTGTCGAGGCGTTAGGCAAAGGGAAGTCGGGGGGCAGGGGGAAGTCGGGCATGGCGGTCTCCGTTTGCGCAGACGCTATCGAGGTTCGCGCTGCGTCAGGCCAGGGCCGTGCTAAGCGGATGGCAAATCGCTCTCAAGGGAAACGCCATGAAACTCGACAGTTCCGTCTCCGCCGTCGTCACCGGCGGCGCTTCAGGCCTCGGCAAGGCGACCGCCAAGGCCCTTCGCGACCTGGGCGTCAAGGTCGCCCTCTTCGACTTCAACGCCGAGACCGGCGAGGCGGCGGCCAAGGAACTGGGCGCGTTGTTCTGCCACGTGAACGTGATGGACGAGGACTCCGTGGACGCTGGCTTCGCCAAGGCTCGCGCCGCCCACGGCCAGGAGCGCATCCTGATCAACTGCGCCGGCGGGGGCCGCGGTGGCAAAACGGTCGGACGCAACAAGGAGACCAAGGAGATCGTGCCGTTCAAGGTCTCCGACTTCGACTACGTGCTGCAGCTCAACACGGTCGGCACCTTCCGCTGCATCGTGAAGAGCGCGACGGGCATGGTCGGCCTGGAACCCAATGAAGACGGCGAGCGCGGCGCCATCGTCAACACCGGCTCGGTGGCGGCCGAAGAGGGCCAGATCGGCCAGGTCGCCTACGCGGCGGCCAAGGCGGCGATCAAGGGGATGACGATCGTCATCGCCCGCGACCTCTCGAACGACGGCATCCGCATCAACACCATCCTGCCGGGCATCATGGACACCCCGATGCTGGGCGGCATGAAGACCCGCGCACCCCAGGTCTACGCCGGCCTGGCCGCCTCGGTGACCTTCCCCAAGCGCCTGGGCCATGCCGACGAGTACGCCGACCTGGCCGTCACCATGTGCCGCAATGGCTACCTCAACGGCGAAACCGTCCGCCTCGACGGCGCGATCCGCATGGCCCCGCGGTAGTCCCTTCTTGCCTTCCCCGTTAACGGGGAAGGGGGACCGCTCGCCGCAGAGCGAGCGGTGGAAGGGGCGGGTTCAAACACGGCATCTGGTCTCGCCCCCTCCACCACGCCCTCTGCGGGGCGTGGTCCCCCTCCCCCGCTTCGCGTGGGAGGAAGATCCAAATCTACCCCATACCCCCGTCCACCCTCACGATCGCGCCGGTGGTGAACGACGA
>JANPKX010000058.1:0-4901 GCA_031426235.1 Alphaproteobacteria bacterium
TGACCAGGCGGTTGGTCTTCTTGACACTCTCGACGACCGTGCCGATGTCCATTGGACGGATGGTGCGCAGGTCGATGACCTCGGCCTCGATCCCCTCGGCCGCCAGCGCCTCGGCCGCCTTCAGGCAGAAGCCGACCATGCGAGAGTAGGCCACCAGGGTGACGCCGTCGCCCTCGCGCCGGACCTTGGCCTTGCCGATCGGCACCACCCAGTCGACGCCTTCCGGCACGTCGAACTCCTGGCCGTAGAGCATCTCGTGCTCCAGGAAGACCACCGGGTTCGGGTCGCGTATCGCGGCCTTCAGCAGGCCCTTGGCGTCGGCGCTGTCGTAGGGCGCCAGCACCTTCAAGCCCGGCACGTGGCCGTACCAGGCGCCGTAGTCCTGGCTGTGCTGGGCGCCCACGCGGGCGGCCGCGCCGTTCGGGCCCCGGAAAACGATCGAGGTCTTGATCTGACCACCCGACATATAGAGCGTCTTTGCAGCCGAATTGATAATATGATCAATGGCTTGCATGGCAAAATTGAAAGTCATGAACTCGATGATCGGCTTCAGGCCGGCCATGCCCGCGCCCACGCCGATGCCGGCGAAGCCGTGCTCGGTGATCGGGGTGTCGATAACGCGCTTGGGTCCGAATTCATCCAGCAGGCCGCGGGAGACCTTGTAGGCACCCTGGTACTGGGCGACCTCCTCGCCCATCAGGAAGACGTCCGGGTCGCGGCGCATTTCCTCGGCCATGGCGTCGCGCAGGGCATCGCGAACGGTGACCTTCACCAGCTTTACGCCCTGCGGTAGTTCCGGGTCCCGAAGCGAGGCGGCGGGCGCGGGCTTGGGCGCGTCGGCCGCGCGGACGGGGTCGCCCTTGGCTTCGGCCCGCGAGGCCGGCTGCGGATTGGGATCGGCCGCCGCCGGCTCAGGCAACGGCTCGGCCTTGGGTGCGGCTGGCGCCGCCGCCCCGCCCTCCCCCGCCAGGCGCGCGATGACGGTGTTGACCTTCACCTCTTCCGTCCCCTCGGCGACCAGCAGTTCCTCGACGACGCCCTCGTCGACCGCCTCCACCTCCATGGTGGCCTTGTCGGTCTCGATCTCGGCGATCACGTCGCCGGAGGAGATCTTGTCGCCCACCTTGACGTGCCACTTGGCGAGCGTGCCCTCTTCCATCGTGGGAGAGAGCGCCGGCATCAGGATGTCGGTCACGTCAGGCCCCCACTTTGGCTTCAGTATAGACGTCGGTGTAGAGCTCGACGGGGTCCGGCTCGGGCGAGGTGCGGGCAAACTCCGCGGCGTCGGCCACGATGCGCTTCACTTCGGCGTCGATGGCCTTCATGGCCGCCTCGTCGGCCCAGCCAGCCTCTTGCAGCAGGCCCTCAACGTGATCGATAGGGTCGCGGGTCTTGCGGACTTCGTCGACCTCGTCGCGGGTACGGTACTTGGCGGGGTCGCTCATGGAGTGGCCGCGATAGCGGTAGGTCTTGAGCTCGAGGATGTAGGGCCCCTTGCCGGACCGGCAGTGTTCGCACGCCCGCTCGGCCGCCGCCTTCACCGCCAGCACATCCATCCCGTCGACCTCCTCGCCGGGGATGTTGAACGAGATGCCGCGCTTGTAGAGCTTGGTTTCCGACGACGAGCGGTCGATGGCGGTTCCCATCGCGTACTCGTTGTTCTCGATGCAGTAGATGACCGGCAGCTTCCAGACCTGGGCCATGTTGAAGCTCTCGTAGACCTGGCCCTGGTTCGCGGCCCCGTCGCCGTAGTAGGCGAAGCAGACCTTGCCGTCGCCGCGGTAGGCGTTGGCGAACGCCAGACCCGTGCCCAGGCTGACCTGGGCGCCCACGATGCCGTGGCCGCCGTAGAAGGCCGCCTCGGTCGAGAACATGTGCATGGATCCGCCCTTGCCGTGGGACGAGCCGCCCGAGCGTCCGGTCAACTCGGCCATGACCTCACGCGGGTCCATGCCGCAGACCAGCATGTGGCCGTGGTCGCGATAGCCGGTGATCATCTGGTCGCCAGGGCGCTTGGCCGCCTGGCAACCGACGGCGATGGCCTCCTGGCCGATGTAGAGGTGGCAGAACCCGCCGATCAGACCCATGCCGTAGAGCTGTCCCGCCCGCTCCTCGAAGCGGCGGATCAACAGCATTTGGCGATAATATTCGAGCAGCTCGTCCTTGGTGGCCGCGATGCCGCCGGCCGGCTTGGCAGCCTTCTGCCGACCCGCTGTGACCGTTCGCCCGCGCGCCATGCGTCACTCCGTGATCGTTCGATGTCGAAGGACCGTACGGCCCCCCAAGACCTACTGCATCCGGATGACATAGTCCCTTGGATCGGCGAAGCCTAGCAGGGAGCGCGCTCTTTCCTCCAGCAGATCGGCCGAAAGACTGGAGTCGCGCAAAAGCCGGGCGCGGACTTCCAAGTCCTGCCGCTGGGCGTTCAGCTGGGCCAGCTCACGGGTCTTGGCGATCATCGTGGCGTCCCGGGTGTCCGACTGCAGCAGCCCACCGGCGCCGGTGAAAGCGTGGTAGCCGAAGTAGAAGATCAGCAGCGCCAAGGCGGCGGTGGACAGATACGGGCGAAGACGGAGCAGCACGGCGATTCCTTAGGCAGGCGCGATCACTTCGCGCCGACGTGGTTAAGGGAAGGCTAACTGCAAGCCCGCCGCCGAGCCGGGTTCAGCGCCGAACCGCGCTGCGGCCCGCGTAGACCGCTTGGTCGCCGAGCTCTTCTTCGATCCGCAGGAGCTGGTTGTACTTTGCGGTGCGGTCGGAGCGGGCCAGGGAGCCGGTCTTGATCTGACCGCAGTTGGTGGCGACGGCCAGGTCGGCGATGGTCGAGTCCTCGGTCTCACCCGAGCGGTGGCTCATCACGGCCGTGTAGCTGTTGCGATGCGCCAGATCGACGGCGTCGAGGGTCTCCGACAGCGTGCCGATCTGGTTGACCTTGACCAGGATCGAGTTGGCGAGGCCCTTGCCGATGCCCATGCCAAGGCGCTCGGAATTGGTCACGAATAGGTCGTCGCCGACGAGCTGGATCTTTGCGCCCAGCGCGTCGGTCAGCAGCTTCCAGCCCTCGAAATCGTCTTCCGAACAACCGTCCTCGATGGTGATGATGGGGAACTTGGCGACAAGGCCAGCGAGGTAGTCGACCATGCCGGCCGGATCGACGGACTTGCCCTCGCCGTCCATCACATATTGCCCGCCGCGGAAGAACTCGGTCGCGGCCACGTCGAGGCCGAGGTTGAAGTCGGCGCCGGCCTTGTAGCCTGCGCTCTCGCCCGCTTGGACGATGAAGGCCAGGGCCGCCTCGGCACTGCCGATGTTGGGGGCGAAACCACCCTCGTCGCCGACGTTGGTGTTGTGGCCGGCCGCCTTGAGTTGGGCCTTCAGGGCATGGAAAATCTCCGCGCCCATCCGGAGGCCTTCGGCGAAGGTCTCCGCCCCGGTCGGCAGGATCATGAACTCCTGGATGTCGATCGGATTGTCGGCGTGGGCGCCGCCGTTGATGATGTTCATCATGGGCACCGGCAGCACTCGGGCCGAGACCCCGCCCACGTACTTGTACAGCGGCAGGGCCGCTGATCCGGCCGCAGCCTTTGCGGTCGCCAAGCTGACCCCCAGGATCGCGTTCGCGCCCAGCCTGGCCTTGTTCGGCGTGCCGTCCAGCTCGATCAGCATGCGGTCGATGCGGCGCTGATCCTCGGCGTCGGAGCCCGACAGCGCGTCGTAGATTTCGCCATTGACCGCATCGACGGCCTTCTGGACGCCCTTGCCGCCGTAGCGCGCCTTATCGCCGTCGCGCTTCTCGACCGCCTCGTGCGCGCCCGTGGAGGCCCCTGATGGCACCGCCGCGCGTCCCATCGACCCATCCTCGAGGATCACGTCCACCTCTACCGTCGGGTTGCCCCGGCTATCGAGGATTTCACGGGCGACGATGTCGACGATCTCGGTCATGGGTGTCTCCGGAGGGGCGGGCCGGAGGCTTACCCAGCTTCTCCGCGAGGGGCAACGCCGGCTTGACGCGTGGCGTAGGCCCTGTCCATTCCGCATACCCCACAAGGAGGCACTCCATGCTGCTGGTCGAAAAGCCCCTGGACGGGGTCGCCGTCGTCACCCTGAACCGGCCTGAGGCGATGAACGCGCTGTCCAAGGCGCTGCGGGCGGAACTGGCGCAAGCCATGACCGAGCTCGACAACGATCCGGATGTCCGGGTGATCGTGCTGACCGGTGCGGGCGAGCGGGCGTTCACCGCCGGCCTGGACCTGAAGGAGCTCTCCACAGACCCCCTGGGCATGGGTGCGGCCAACGCCACCAGCCCGACGGAGAACCCCGCCCGCGCCGTGCTCTCCTGCAGAAAGCCGATCATCGGGGCGATCAATGGGGTGGCCATCACCGGCGGGTTCGAGGTCGCGCTCGCCTGCGACGTACTGATCTGCTCGACCAATGCGCGGTTTGCCGACACCCACGCCAGGGTTGGCATCACGCCAGGCTGGGGCCTGTCGCAGAAGCTGTCGCGCTGCATCGGGCCCTACCGCGCCAAGGAGTTGTCGCTGACGGGCAATTTTCTAGATGCGGCCAGGGCCTATGAGTGGGGCTTGGTGAACCGCGTGGTCTCGCCGGAGGAACTGATGCCGGTCGCCCTACGGCTGGCGGCGCAGATGGCCGACATCGATGGCGATATGCTGGTGACCTACAAGGGGATGATCGACGACGGCTACGACCTGCCTATGGGCGAGGGCCTGGCGCTGGAGCACGAGCGCTCGGTGGTCCACAACGCTGCGGTGACGCCAGAGATGGTGGCTGACCGCCGCGCCGCCGTGCAGGCGCGGGGTCGCAATCAATAAACGCTCAACGCAAAACGCCGGCCTTGCGGCCGGCGTTTCGATCCCAGGCAACCATCCTTGAAAGGACTA
>JANPKX010000059.1:0-4091 GCA_031426235.1 Alphaproteobacteria bacterium
CGGCCTGGAGCGCGCGGCCCGTGACGGCGCCCAGGGCCGGTTCCAGCGCGGCAACATCACGGTGGGCGTACAGACCCGGCGGGCCGAGGGGGCCGGCAGTGTCCGTATCAACGTCGCGATCCTGGAGCGATATCTGGCCGCCGGTGATCCCTACCGGCTGGACGGGCAGGTGGATGCGCCGCGGCTGGACGGGCTGCTGGCGCTGCGGGGGGTGATCGAGGCGGACGACGCCGGACTGGAGCCCGAGGCGCAGGCCTCGTTGGAGGCCGCGATCGCCGCGTCGATCGCTGCGGCGATGGACGACCTGTTGACCGCGCGCCGGGAGGAGGGCGCGGCGCTGTCGCCGGTGCTGTCCGGCCAGGTGGGCCGGATCGGAGAGCTCACAGCCCAGGCGGGCGGGGTGGCGGCCGGCCAGCCGGCCATCATCAAGGCCCGCTTCGAGGCGCGCCTGCGCGAACTGGCCGGCGAGGCGGCCAGTGAAGAGCGGATCCTCCAGGAAGCGGCCGCCCTGGCCGTCAAGGCGGACGTTCGCGAGGAGCTGGACCGCCTGGCCGGCCACGTGGACGCCGCCCGGGCTCTGCTGGCGGGCGATGGCGCCGTGGGCCGGCGGCTGGACTTCCTGACCCAGGAGTTCATGCGCGAGGCCAACACCCTGTGTTCGAAGTCCCAACTCAGCGCCTTGACCGCCATCGGTCTGGACCTCAAAGCCACCATCGAGCAATTTCGCGAACAGGTTCAGAATGTGGAGTAGCGGTCATGTCCCTGCTCCGCTCATCCCGGCGAATGCCGGGACCCAGATGGGAAGTCTCCGAGATCGGTTCGACGAGCGCAGCATTTCATCCCGCCAGCTCCGGCGCTATTCGATCAGGGTCCTGGCATTCGTCGGGACGAGCGGGGGTGTGAGTTGAGCGTTGTCCATCCTGACGACCATGCCAAGCCGTGGGAGACGATCCGGCGGGGGCTGCTGCTGCTGGTCTCGAGTCCGGCGGGGGCCGGCAAGACGTCGCTGTCGCGGCGGCTGGTGGCGGACCACGGCGACCTGATCCTGTCGATCTCGGCCACGACCCGTGCGCCGCGTCCCGGTGAGGAAGAGGGGCGGGAATACTTCTTCAAGACCGCCGCCGAGTTCGACGCGCTGATCGGGGCGGGCGAGCTGCTGGAATGGGCGGAGGTGAACGGCCACCGCTATGGAACGCCGCGCGCGCCGGTCGAGAAGGCGCTGAACGCCGGCCAGGACGTGCTGTTCGACATCGACTGGCAGGGCGCCAAGCTTGTCGCCGAGCGGATGCCCACCGACAGCGTGCGGGTGTTCATCCTGCCGCCCGCCTGGTCGGACCTGTCGCGGCGGCTGCATGCCCGCGCCCAGGACAGCGAGGCGGTGATCAATCAGCGCCTGGCCCTGGGCCGCGAGGAGATCAAGCACTGGGTCGAGTACGACTATGTGATCGTGAACCAGAATTTCGACCGCGCCTATGCCGACCTCGGCCACATCTATCGGGCGGAACGGATCAAGCCGGGGCGCAACCCATGGCTCGCTGACTTCGTCCAGGGCCTGGGCGAGGACCCGCTCGATGGGCCGGCGCCCGCTGTGACCCGGTTGATGCGACCCGTTCAGAAATAGGTGGCCGCTTAATAGCCGCCGATGATCGGCAAGACCTCGCCGGTGATGCTGCTGGAGGTCTGGGGCGAGGCGCGGACGACAAACGCCGGGGCGATCGCCTCCGATCCCTCGCAGGGCCAAAGCGCCGGCCGGGCGCAGGGGTCCATCGCCGCGCAAACGCGCACGGGACCCATCCCGGGATGATGGCTTGCGGACTGACCCAGCGGGCTCCATCATGACCCTCGGCGGGGCGCCTAGAGCGCTAGGATCCACCCATGATCGAACATCGACTGACGCCGGCCGCCGAGCTGGCTGCCCTGGCGCGCAACCCGTTTCCCAATGAAACCCCCGCCTACCGCACAGCGCGGCGGACATTGCTGGCGCGATGAAATCGAGTTCCGACGGCAAATGACCGCCCTCGCGGCCGAGCGTCGGGCCCTGCCACCCGGCCCCGCGATCGCCGCCGACTACCGGTTCCTGGACGCGGCCGGAAACAGCCTGAGCCTGTCGGACCTGTTCGAAGGCATTCGACGAACGCAGGTTCGCATCGGGCTGTACGGCTGTCGAGAACCGGTCCGCGATTTGTCGCGGCGGATGCGCTAGGGTGGCGGCGAATGACGAGGTGATGTGGTGGCTGATTCCGACGACGAGGCGCCGGCCGACGAGACGCCGATGCAGAAGGCGCTGCGACTGAAGAAGGCGGCGCTCGCGGCCAAGGCAGGCCCCTCGGCGCGGGCGCGGGATGGCGGCCTGCGGGCGGCGGCGGCGCATTCGGCCTCGAAATCCAAGCCCTGGCTGAAGCGCTGAGGCGTCCGGCGCGGCCGATTGGCCGTTTCTTGTCCCATGAGCGTACGCAAAGCCCTTGCTGTCTTTTGCCTGATGGCGCTGGCGGCGGGGTGCCGGGACGCTGACGCGCCGCGCGCGGCCGACGCGGTGGCGGGAACTCCCTGGATCTCCCACGTCTGTGAGGATGGGCGGCGCGTCCAGCTGCTCTACCCCGATGCCCGGACGGCGCGGCTCAAGCTGGCCGGCGAAATCCACGAGATGCGGTTGGTGATCTCGGCCAGCGGCGCGCGCTATGCCGGCGATGGCCTACAGTGGTGGATCAAGGGCGAGACGGGCATGCTGGCGCCGCTGGCGTCCGGCGAGGAGATCGCGGCTGCGCCGGGGGTGCGCTGCGGACCGGTCGGCGCGCTGGAGGCGGCGAGCCTGATCGAAACCTACTATGCCCTGGTGGCCAGCGGGCGGTCAGCCGAGGCGGCGGCCCTGCGGGAAGATGGCGTGGTCGAGGACGTGCGGCCGTTCGCGACCCTGGCGGCCCAGGTCGGCCCACCGGGGCGGGTCGAGGGCGCTGCGGGCTCGCTCTATGTGGAGACGCCGGTGGTGGTCTATGGCCGCTATGACGCCGGCGGTGATTTCATGAAGAGCGGCAAGGTCGTGCTGCGCCGGTCGAACGACGTCCCAGGCGCTTCGGCGGCGGAGCGGACCTGGCGCATCAGCCGGATCGAGCTGGAATAGCCCTCAGTGCCGGACCACCCACTCGCTGACGTAGGCGTGGGTGGCGCGGGCAAGCCGGGGCGGGCCCGAAAAGTAGAACTCGCTGCCGAAGAGGCCCTTGCGCTCGCGCCAGGTGATCTCTCCGGTATCCTCAGCCTGCAGCACCGACCGAAGCTTGGCGGTCTTGGCCGTGGGCACGAAGGCGACATAGGTGGCGTCGTTCATGGGTACACACTCCGCTCGATATGCGTCCTAGAGCCTGAGTCCCGGGCATCGGCCAAGCGAAGCCATGCCCGGTGCGCCGCGTGGGCTGGACAAGCTGTGGACGAGCAGGCGAGGTGGGTCCGACCGGTTGGGAGATGCAGTCGTGCGATTGATGTTTGTGGTGATGGGTCTGGTGCTGGCGATCGCCGCCCCGGCGGCGGCGCAGTCCATGCCGGCGATGGCCGAAGCGGCGCGCTGGCAAGCGCAGGCGGCGCGCGTGACCATCACCCGCGACGACTGGGGTATCGCCCACATCAAAGGCCGGACAGACGCCGACGCGGTGTTCGGGATGGCCTATGCCCAGGCCGAGGACGACTTCAACCGCATCGAGACCAACTATCTGACCAACCTGGGTCGGCTGGCCGAGGCGGAGGGGGAGGGCGCGATCTGGCAGGATCTGCGCCAGCGGCTCTATCTGGACCACGCGGCGCTCAAGGCGGACTACGCGCGCAGCCCGGCCTGGATCCGGGCCCTGATGGTCAGCTGGGCCGACGGGCTGAATTTCTACCTCGCCAAGCACCCCGTCACGAAGCCCCGGGTGATCACCCGCTTCGAGCCGTGGATGGCGCTGTCGTTCAGCGAGGGCAGCATCGGCGGGGACATAGAGCGGGTGTCGCTGGCTGAGCTGGAGAAATTCTACGGCAAGACCACGGTCGCCAGCGTCGAGGCAGAGAATCCTTTCGTGTTCAAGGAGCCGAAGGGCTCGAACGGCATCGCCATCGGTCCGTCG
>JANPKX010000060.1:0-8124 GCA_031426235.1 Alphaproteobacteria bacterium
CCTGCAATCTTCGGCTAGCGGCGTTCTCGGTGGGCGCGAAGGTCGCCAGGCAATTCTGGCGACGGCGGAGGGCGACGAGCGGTCGGTGGCCTCCTGCTATCCTAAGGGGTGGCGTTCCAGTCGTTACGTAGGACCGCTTTCGACCCTGAGCCGAAATTCAGAGAGTCCGCTCTTGCGTGGGTCATTATTTCGATTATCGTGGAATTATGGAAACGAAGGACGCTATCACGCGACTCGCCGCGCTCGCCCAAGAGAGCCGCCTCGAGGTGTTTCGCCTGCTCGTCCGCGCTGGTCCGGAAGGCATCGGCGCCGGCGAGATCGCCCGGAGCCTCGACATAACGCCCAACACCCTTTCGTCTCAGCTCAACATCCTCTCCAACGCCGGTCTCATCGCCAGCCGCCGCGAGGGACGTTCGATCATCTATGCAGCGCAGTACGACACCATGAGCGCTCTGCTGCGCTACCTGATGGAAGACTGCTGCCAGGGCCGCGCGGAGGTGTGCGCGCCACTGGCTGAAGTGGCGGCCCGAGCCGCCTGCTGCGCCTGACCCATATCAGAAGGAGGCTTCCATGAAGCGCATGCACGTTCACATCGCCGTCGAGAACCTGGACAAGGCCATCGGCTTCTACTCGACCCTGTTCGGCGCCGAGCCTTCGGTCGTCAAGGACGACTACGCCAAGTGGATGCTCGACGATCCGCGGGTTAACTTCGCGATCTCGGACCACTCGCCGGTGCACGGCGTCGATCATCTGGGCATCCAGGTCGATAGCCGCGATGAACTAGACGAACTGGCGGGCCGACTGAACGCGGCGGGTTCCCAGACCCGCGACCAGGAGGCGACAAATTGCTGCTACGCCAAGTCGGACAAGGCTTGGGTCAACGACCCGACGGGCCTGCGTTGGGAGACGTTCTACACCTTTGGCGAAGCGACCAGCTACGGCGAAGACGAACCCGTTAGGGCGGTCGCCGCCGCGCCGGCCAACCTGGGCGCCGCATGCTGCGCGCCGTCCGAAAGCAAGACGCAACCGGTCGCGGCCTGCTGCTAGTGCGTGAAGCCAGCTTGGAAGCGCAGCCGCAGCCGTTCCCAATGTCGAAACGCCTGGCATCCGAGGCGTTGGGGACGGCGCTGCTCCTCGCCGTGGTGATCGGCTCGGGGATCATGGGTGAGCGCCTTTCGGGCGGGAACGTCGCAATCGCTCTGCTCGGCAATACGTTGGCCACCGGTGCGGGCCTCGTCGTTCTGATCACTATCTTCGGGCCGATATCGGGCGCCCACTTCAATCCGGCGGTCACGGTCGTCTTCGCACTCCGGCGCGAGATCGGTTGGAGCGCAGCGGGCGCCTACGCCGCCGCTCAGGTCATCGGCGCAGTTCTTGGCGTCGGGGCCGCCCACGCCATGTTCGGCGAGGCGATCCTGCAGGTGTCCGAGAAGCTGCGCGATGGCCCGGCCCAGGCCTTTTCCGAGGCCATCGCCACGTTCGGCCTTATCGCAGCTATCCTCGGTTCCCTGCGCTGGAAGCCGGAGGCCACACCGACGATAGTCGGCCTCTACATCACATCAGCCTATTGGTTCACGGCCTCCACCTCCTTCGCCAACCCGGCGGTCACAGTAGCGCGCAGCCTCAGCAATACCTTCGCTGGCATCGCACCCACCTCGGCGCCCGTCTTCATCATCGCGCAGTTGTCCGGCGCGCTCGCCGCCCACCTGCTGTTTGGCTGGCTTCTTAAGGAACGGACCCAAGGATGAACCGCATCCTCTTCATGTGCGTCGCCAACTCGGCCCGCAGCCAGATGGCCGAGGGTCTGGCGCGGGCGATGTTCGGCGACCGGATCGTCATCGAGAGCGCCGGCTCGCAGCCCGCCGCCGTCAACCCCTACGCCATCGCCGCCATGGCCGAGGCTGGGATCGATATCACAGGCCACCGCTCAAAGTCGGTGGATGAGATCAAGGTCGCAGGCCTGGACCTCGTCATCACCCTTTGCGCCGAGGAGGTCTGTCCAATCCTTCCCGGCAAAGTCCAGCGCCTGCACTGGCCGATCCCCGACCCAGCCTCAAAGGAGCCGCTGCCGGCCGAGGTTTTCGGGGAACGGTTCCGAACGGCCCGCGAGGAAATCCGCCGTCGACTGGAAGGACTCGAATTGCCGCCCGCGTGACAATCAACGCCGGGCGAACGAAAATGGGCTTCGCTGTTGTTCGAAGGGGTCATGAACGCGCCAACGCAACCTTTGACGTCGCGCGCCGCCAGGCGCGAAGACGCCGCCGCGATCACGGCGATCCACAATCAGGGTATCGAAGACCGCGTCGGCACCTTCGAGACTGAGCCCCGGACGGTGGCCCAGATCGAGGAGTGGTTCGACCGCGCCAAGGCATTTGTGGCGGTCGAAGGAAACGACGGTGAGGTCGCAGGCTACGCAGTCGCCCATCCATACGCCGACCGTTGCTGTTACGCCGGCATCGGCGAATTCTCAGTCTATGTCCGCCGCGACTATCGCGGACGCGGCGTCGGGCGCGTGGCGATGGCAGCTTTGATCGCCACGTCTCGCGCCGCCGGCCTCTGGAAGTTGCTCTCGCGAGTGTTCCCCGAAAACCGCGCCAGCCTCGCGCTTATGGCGTTCTCCGGCTTCAAGGAGATCGGCGTCCACGAAAAGCATGGCAAACTCGACGGCGTATGGCGCGACTGTGTGATCGTCGAGCGTCTGATCCCGGAGAACCTGTAGGTCCGCTCTCCCCCCTGAACGGCCTTTCCGCCCTCGGAAGCCGGTCCTGTGGGGCCTTGAATACGCGGGCAAGGGCGGAGTCTGCGCCGCGGCCCAAGCCGCGGCTCCAGGGCTTGGGATCCAGCTTCGCTGACACCTCCCCCGCAAGGGCGGAGCGTCGGAAAGGGGTTTGGCGACCGCGACGCCCTCAGACCATCCCGGCCTTGCGCAGCGCCTGGTACGAGCGGATCACGCGCTGCAGCCGGTTCTCGCCGGAGCGGTCGCCGTTGTTGGCGTCGGGGTGCAGGCGGCGGACCAGTTCGGTGTAGCGGGCGCGGATCTTGGGGCCGTCGGCGTTGTCGTCGAGGTCGAGGTCGGCGAGGGCGTTGCGCTCGATCTTCCCCAGCTTGCGGCTCTCGGCCTCGGGCGCGCGCTGGCCCGCGCCGCCGAACATGCCGAACGGATCGCGATAGCCCTGGCCCTTGCCGAACTTGGCGGCGAAGGCGGCGGCCTCGCGGGAGTTGCGGCCGGCCTTGAGGTCCCAGGTGGGACGGCCGCCGGTCATCAGCTCTTCGGTCTGGCGGCGGCGGATCTCGGCGTCGGAGAGGCCCGCGAAGAAGTTCCAGTTGCGATTGTATTCGGCCGCGTGCGGCTGACAGAACCAGTAGTGCTCGTGCAGCATGTCGCGGGCCTTGGGCGCACGGGCGCTGGCCGCCTTGCCGCAGCCCGGATGGTCGCAGGCCCGCTCGCCCGCCTTCAGCGCATTGACGTCGTTTTCCGACGCGTCGTTGTCGGACGGCGGACGCACGCGGATATCCACGAACTTGGGCTTGTACTGGAAGGCGCCGGGCATCGCCCAAGTATGGGATTGCAGCCCCCGGCGGCAAGGAGAATGCGCTAGTCGGGCCAGGTCTCTTCGGGCCAATTCCGGGCGCCGCGGATGACGCGCAGGATCGACACCGTCTCGCCGTCGGGGCGGCGGGTGATGGCATAGGCCACGATGTAGGGCAGGCCCGTAACGGACCTCTCATAGGTTCCGGTGACGCGGCCCGGGCGCCCGGTGGCCAAGTCGCCGAGCTGATCCCCGACCTGGCGCAGGCGGGTCGCTATACGGCGGGCGGCCGCGGGGTTGTCGGCCGCGATCCAGGCGATCTGCTGCGCCAGATCGTCCAGGGCGTCGCGAGACCACTGGACATCGCGGTTCACGTCTTGCGGACCGCCGCCTCGATGACCGCGTCGATTTCGTCCATGGCCGCATCGTGGGCGACGACTCGCCCGGCGGCGACATCGTCCAGGCCCCGCCGGATGCCCTCGATCACCTGCAGTTCGCGATCGACATACTCTGCGACAGCTTCGCCAGCGAGGTACGAGTTGCTGCGCCGCGTGCTTTTGGCAAGTCGCGCGAGGCGGTCCTTGAGCGCCGGAGGCAGACGGATCGTCATCGTCGTGCTGTCGGACATTTTGGCTCCCGGCGCGCTTGTGTACAAGCTATCACACACGAATACGACGAACCAGCGCCGGCAGTCCGCCAAACCGCTTTCCCCTTATCCCTATTGCGTTCTACGCTTGTCGCCAGACCTGGGACCTTGCGATGCAGCCAATGGGCGCGGTGACTGAAGCCATCCGAGACAAGCTGGAGACGGCGTTCCAACCCCTGCGGCTGGAGATCGAGGACGATTCGCATCGACATGCCGGGCATTCCGGCGCGCGCGAGGGTGGCGAGAGCCATTTCAACGTGACGATCGAGGCAGCGGCGTTCGTCGGCGCCTCCAAGGTGGCGCGCCAGCGGCTGGTCTATCAGGCCCTGGCCGAAGAACTTGCGGGGCCGGTGCATGCCCTGTCGCTGAAGGCGCTGGCGCCCGGAGAGGGCTCTGGCGCACAATAGCGGGGAGAGCCGCCCTACGCGGCCAATGGAATTGGGGAGAGCGGGTTGAAGACGACGATCACCGTCAATGGGGAAGCGCGTTCGCTCGACCTGGACGCGCGCACCACGCTGCTGGATGCGCTGCGCGAGCACCTGAAGCTCACCGGGGCCAAGAAGGGCTGCGACCACGGCCAGTGCGGCGCCTGCACGGTGCTGGTGAACGGGATGCGGATCAATTCGTGCCTGTCGCTGGCGGCCATGCACGACGGCGACCAGGTCACCACCATCGAGGGCATCGGGGCGGCCGACGCCCTGCACCCGCTGCAGCAGGCGTTCCTGACGTGGGACGCCTTCCAGTGCGGCTACTGCACGCCGGGACAGATCTGTTCGACCCTGGGCATGCTGGCCGAGATCGAGGCGGGCATCCCCAGCCAAGAGACGGAGGCCGGCGCGGCGCCGGTGCTGAGTGACGATGAACTGCGCGAGCGGATGAGCGGCAACATCTGCCGCTGCTCGGCCTATCCGCAGATCGTCGCCGCCATCCGGCAGTACGCGGAGCAGCACGGATGAGGCCGTTTACCTACGAGCGGGCGAGCGACGCCCTGGCCGCGGTGAAGTCGGCGGCGCTGACGCCCGGCTCGCGGTTCATCGCCGGCGGCACCAACCTGCTGGACCTTATGAAGCTGGAGATCGAGCAGCCGTCGCACCTGATCGACGTGGGTCGCCTGCCGATGGCGGACATCGAGGCGACGCCGGAAGGGGGCCTTCGGATCGGCGCGTCGGCGACCAACCATGCCGTGGCGGCCCATGCCGATGTGCGGGCCCGCTATCCGGTGCTGAGCGCGGCGATCGTGGCGGGCGGCTCGCCGCAGCTTCGCAACAAGGCCAGCGTGGCGGGCAACCTGCTGCAACGGACGCGCTGCGCCTATTTCTATGACACGACCAAGCCCTGCAACAAGCGCCAGCCCGGCGCGGGTTGCTCGGCGTTGGAGGGCCTGAACCGAAACGCGGCCATCTTCGGCGCGAGCGAGGCTTGCGTGGCCACCCACACCTCGGACATGGCCGTCGCCATGACCGCCCTGGGCGCGCGGATCGAGACCCTGTCGCCCTCGGGCGCGACGCGGACCTTCGGGATCGCCGAGCTTTATCTTGCGCCCGGCGCCACGCCGCACCTGGAGACCGAACTGGCCCCGGGCGAGCTGATCACCGCCGTGAGCCTGCCGCCGCCGCCGGCCGGGGGGCAGGTCTATCGCAAGGTCCGCGACCGAGCGTCCTACGCCGGGGGGCTGGCGAGCGTCGCCGCCGCAGGCGGGCAGGTCGCCCTGGGCATGGTGGCGTACAAGCCCTGGCGGGCTGGCCAGGCCGAGGTCGCCCTGGCCGCTGGCGCAACGGCGGGCGAGGCGATCGCCCGCGAACTGGACGGGGCCAGCGCGCTGGGCCGCAATGATTTCAAGGTCGCCCTGGTCGCCCGGCTTGCCGCCGCGGCGCTCGGCGAAGCGAAGGGGCAGGGGCGATGAGCTCGGTTCACGACTGGACGCCCACCAACCCGGTGAAGGAGAACCGCTCGGGCCTGATCGGCAAGGGCGTGGATCGTTACGAGGGGCCGCTGAAGGTGTCGGGCACGGCGCCCTACGCCTACGAGGTCCAGCCGCCGTCGCCGCCGGCCTATGGCGTGATGGTGGGCGCGGCCATCGCGGCCGGCCGCATCACGGACGTCGACATCGCCGAGGCCGAGGCCGAGCCGGGCGTGCTGGCGGTCTGGACGCACCGGAACGCCCCGCCCCAGGCGCCGAAGGGCACCAAGGTGCATCCGCGCAGCAGCGCCGGGTCGCGCCCGGCGCTGGAGAACGATCGCGTCACCTATTTCGGCCAGCCCGTCGCCTTTGTGGTGGGCGAGACGCTGGAGGCGGCCAGCGCCGGCGCGGCGCGTGTGAAGCTGACCTATGCGGCCGACACACCGAACGTGGATTTCCACGGCCAGCTCGACGCGGCGGGCCAGCCGCCCGGCGAGGAAGACATGGAGGTCGGCGACTTCGCGCGGGGCTTCGACGCCTCGGCGGTGAAGCTGGACGAGACCTGGGAGACGCCGATCCAGAACCACGTCCAGATGGAGCCCTGCGCCTCTCTGGTGTGGTTCGAGGGCGACCGCTGCATCGCCCACACCTCGATCCAGATGGTCAAGCCGGCCCAGCACGGCCTGGCCGAGACCATCGGTATCCCGCGCGACAACGTGCGCCTGTTGACCCGCTATATCGGCGGCGGTTTCGGGGGCAAGGGCCAGACCTACGACGACCTGACGCTGGCCGCCCTGGCGTCGCGGCATCTGGATCGGCCGGTCAAGGTCGCCTTCACGCGCCAGCAGATGATGCACGGCACGATCCACCGGCCGGCGACCGTCATGCGGGTACGACTGGGCGCCGAGAAGGACGGCCGGCTCAACGCCATGTCGATCATGACGTGGACCCACTGTCATTCCGACGGCAACTTCACCGAGCACGCCTCGAACTTCGCACGGGCGCTCTATGCGGCGCCGAACCGCCTCACGGGCCACAGGCTGCTGCGGCTGGACCTGCCGCACGCGGGTCCGATGCGGGCTCCGGGTGAGGCGTCGGGTACGCTCAGCCTGGAATGCGCCATGGACGAGATGGCCGAGCAGCTCGGTATGGATCCGGTGGAATTCCGCATCCTCAACGAGCCGCCGACCGATCCAGAGAACGGGCGCCCGTTCTCCATGCGCCAGCTGGTCCGCTGCCTGCGCGAAGGCGCCCAGATGTTCGGCTGGGACCGGCGGCTGCCGACGCCGGGCCAGGTGCGCGACGGGCGCTGGATGGTCGGCATGGGCATGGCCGCGGCCATCCGCGGCAACTTCCTGCTGCCGGCCAAGTGCAGCTTCACGGTCGACGCCGAGGGGGTGATCACCGTGCGCCAGGGCATGACCGACATCGGTACCGGCACCTATACGGTGCTGGCCCAGATCGCGGCTGAGACCCTGGGCGTGCCGCTGGGCCAGGTGGTGGTGGAGATCGGCGATTCCGAACTTCCGCCGGCGCCCGGATCAGGTGGCCAGTTCGGCGCGGCCACGGCCGGCTCGGCGGCGCTGGCGGCGGGTCAGAACCTGCGCACGGCCATCGCGACCCTGGCGACAGGCGACGAGGCCTCACCGCTGTTCGGCGGCGACCCCGCGGACGTGACCTTCCAGGACGGCGCGGTTGCCATCGCCAACCGGTCCGAGACCCTGGCGAACCTCATCCGGCGCGCCGCGCCCGAGGGACTGACCGTCGAGGGCGAGATCAAGCCAGCGGCCGACGCCCGCGAATGGAGCCAACAAACCTATGGCTCGCACTTCTGCGAGGTGGGGGTGGATACCGTCACCGGCGAGGTGCGCGTGCGCCGCATGCTGGGCGTGTTCGCCGCCGGACGCATCCTCAACGCCAAGACCGCCAAGAGCCAGCTGACCGGGGGCATGATCTGGGGCGTCGGCTCGGCCCTGACCGAGGGCAACGCCGTGGACCCGCGCTATGGATCGCTGATCAACCAGGACATGGCTCAGTACCTCGTGCCG
>JANPKX010000061.1:0-7752 GCA_031426235.1 Alphaproteobacteria bacterium
ATCACGCCGCACCACCTGGCCATCAACCGCAACGCCATGTTCCAGGGGGGCATCCGCCCGCACCTCTTCTGCCTGCCCATCGTCAAGCGCGAGAAACACCAGCTGGCGCTGCGGGCAGCGGCCACCTCGGGGTCGCCGAAGTTCTTCCTGGGCACGGATTCCGCCCCCCACGCGGTGCAAGACAAGGAAGCGGCCTGCGGCTGCGCCGGCATCTTCAACGCGCCCTTCGCCCTCGAAAGCTACGCCGTCGTCTTCGAAGAGGAAGGCGCCCTGCATCACCTCGAGGGCTTCGCCTCCGAGCACGGCCCGCGCTTCTACGGCCTGCCGCTCAATGACGGGATGGTGGCCCTGGAACGCGTTGAATGCCTCGTGCCGGAGGAGGTCCGGGCGGGCCCCAACGCCGTGGTCCCGTTCCACGCGGGAGAGACCCTGCCCTGGCGGTTCGCGGGGGCGGCCGGGATGTGATTACGCCCCCCGCCTCAGCGCGTTTTGACGCCAGGCACCGCCCGGCGCCGGCGCAGCGCCGCGCCGGCCAGACCGAAGCCGGCGATCATCAGCGCCCACGTCCCTGGTTCCGGAACGGGGGCCGGCGACACCTCGACGATATCCCAGTTGAACTCGCCCAGCATACCGCCCCGATAGTCCTGCCCGAAGTTGGTTCCTGCGATGTTCGAGCGGTTGATCAGGGAGAAGGTATAGGTCTCGCCGGCCACCAGAGCGAAATCCCGATCGCCCAGGCGAGGCCCTGCGCCCGACACGTCGAAGAGATCAATCACGGTCACGCCGTTGAGCTGAAGGTTCCAGCCGCTGAGGCCGAACGTGTTGTTGGCCCTCACTTCAGGATCAGGCCGAACCTGTCCCTCCCAACGGAACAGCCCGTCGCCGTCGGCCCTGAAGGTGTAGGACCAGATGGGGTTGAGGCCGGTGAACGAAGCGCCCTTCAGCATGGGATCGGGGGAGCCGTCGCCGCCGGATTGGGAAAAGCCCCACCGCCAGATGAGGTTCACGGCGCCGGACGATCCATTGGCGCCCCACCGGGCGTCATTGACCCCGGTGACCCTTGCCAGGCTGAAGCCGACCTCATCGTTCCGATAGTTCGCCTGGGACCCTACGGCCACGAGCAGATTCCTGGGCGTGTCCGTCCAGCTTGCGGCCTGAGTTTGGGTTTCCGTCGCCGCAAGGAAATTGACGAACGCTTGGTTCTTGATCTGGGTAGACCCCGACAAGGGCGTCAGCGCCGAGGCGGAAGACGCCAGCGACACGGCGGCAACCGCAGCGAACACAAGATGAAAGCGCATCGTCACACCCTGAACTGAGAACCCTTCCGGTCAGACTATCGAGTCAGGTCGCGCAATGGTTGAACAGGCGCGTCAAAGAGTTGGCGCCCAGCGTCAAAGCCCCGATTAGGACAGCTTGCGCAGCGCCGTCTTGTAGGCCTCGGCCATGCTGCCGGCCTCAGCCACGTGCGGCATCACGCCGGCCACCTGGCGGCGCACTTCGGTGGGGGCATAGCCGAACATCTGCCGGAACACCCGGCTCAGGTGGGTCTTCTCCGAAAACCCATAGGCATAGCCCAGCTCGGCGACGCCCCGTGTCTCACTGGCGTCGGACAGGCGGTTGTGCAGGGCCAGCAGACGCCGGCGACGGTCATAGGCCAGCACCCCGCCATCGGCCTTGAACGCCCGGGCCAGCGAGGCACGGCTGACCCCGAGCGTCTGGCACATGCGGTGGAGATCAAGCTGGCCCGGCGGCTGCGCCTCGATGTAGCCGCGCACCTTCTGGCGCACCGGCACATGACCGTCGGCGGGGCCGGGACGGGGCGGCATGCCGCTGAGCGCATTGGCCAGCAGGTCGCGGATCACGCGCGCCATCGGCAGAGCGCTGGTCAGCGGCATCTCCGGCAGCTGGGTTGTCAGCGCCGTCACGAAATCCACCAGCACCTTCACCGCCGGCGTCCTGGGCAGGGGGCCATGCACATCCACCGGCGCCAGCGCCTCGTCCAGGAACCAGCGGGCGATCTGGATCTGGATGCCGCGGTTCGGGCTGGCGTGCATGGTCTCGGGCCGCCTCAGGTCTGTCAGGCTGGCGCCGCCCGCCTCCACCAACAGATCGCCGCCGGGCCGCGCAAACCGCAGCGTCCCGTCCAGCACCACAACCAGCTGGTAGTGGTCCGCCGGGGTCGCTCGCACCATGGCCGCGTCCCGCTCGAATGAGAACGCCCCCAGCCGGTGCTCCGAAATCAGCAGCGGCTCCATCACCCAGAACCGCACCTTGGCCAGGAACGGGCCGCTATCGACCGGCCGCGACGCGCGCGAGTTGGCCACGTGTGCGGCAAAAGCCGGAAATTGCTCCGCCTCGGGCAGGTCGCTGGCGTCGAAGACAAACGTCGGCAGATGCATCGGGACGGCGGCGACCTTCAGGAACGGTGACGCTTCGGGATCAGAATAGCGGATTGCCCACCATTCCCAACCCGGCTCCTGAAGCGCGTGGCGCCAGGGCGTGACCTGTCGTTGGCATGCAACCGCTCCGCGCCCGCAGCCGTTTCGCCTCCTTGCAGGAGAGCAAACGATGATCCTTCCAAATGGCGCCCTGGTGGCTGTCGTTGACGGCAAGCAGCTGGCGCTGTTCAGAAACACCGGACACACCGAGACGGCCCTCACCGCCCTGGATGTTCCCGCCATGCCGGAGCGAGGCTCCGGCGCTTCGTCACACCGATCCAGCGCCGCCAATCCCGACAATGACACCCAGGCGGAGGACGGTTACGCGACCGGCGTGGCCGAGGTGCTGAACCGCTGGGCCCTGGCTGGAAAGTTCGAGGCCCTGCTGGTCATCGCCGCCCCACGCGCCCTCGGCGAACTGCGCAAGCACTGGCACAAGGACCTTCAGGCCAAGCTGATCGGCGAGATCAACAAGGATCTCGCAGGGCACACGACGGACGAGATCGCGGCGGCGATCGACAAGGCCTAAGCGGGCTCGGACGGCAGACGCCGCCCGGCCGTGAACGGCGCAGGCAAGGCCCGGCGCTGGACGTGGACGAGATCAGCATGCCGTCGGTACCGCTGTTGCGTCAGTCCAGTCGGCATCGAGACAGCGCGGATCGGGCCGAGAAGCCTTGCGCCCGCCTCCCTACGCGCTACCTTCCTGGCTTGCGAGTGGAGTGCGAATGGCTCAGGAGCCGCCGGTTCAGGATCTGATGAACTATGAAGCCCTGGCGCAGGACGCGCTTCGGGGCGTGGCGAAGGCTGCGTTGAAGCGGGCGGCCGCCCCGGAAGGTCTTCCGGGCGCGCACCACTTCTACATCACCTTCAAGACCGACGCCGCGGGAGTCTCAGGGCCCAACGACCTGCTGTCGAAGTATCCTGACGAAATGACCATCGTCCTGCAGCACCAGTATTGGGACCTGGCGCCGGGCGAGACCTTTTTTTCGGTGACCCTGCAGTTCGGCGGCCAGCCCAAGCGCCTGTCGGTGCCCTATGCGGCGATCACGCGGTTCTACGACCCGTCCGTGCAGTTCCTGCTACAGTTCGAGGCGCCGGCCGCCGCGCCAAGCGAGACCAAGACGGCTTCGACTGACGACGCCAAGGCGCCGCCGCCGGCGCTCGCGCCCCCGGCCAAGACCGGCGAAGCCACGGTCGTCTCCCTCGACCAGTTCCGAAAGAAGTGAGCGCCGCATGAGCGAGGCAGCCGCGCCGGCCACGCAAACCGACGAAGAAATCCTGGCGCGCTTCCTGCGCGCGAAGAACCAGCCGACCGGGTCGCAGACCCTGGGCTTCCGGATGGTGGGCGTCAGCCAGGCGACCAAGTCGGTCGAGGTTGAGTTCGACGCCAGGGCCGAATTGTTGCTCAACCCCATGAAGCAGATCCAGGGCGGCTATCTGTGCGCCATGCTGGACGAGTGCATGAGCGTGGCCTGCATGGTGGCGTCGGGGATGACCGCTGTGGCGCCAACGCTGGAGATGAAGACCAGCTTCCTGCGGCCCGGCGCCCCGGGAAAGATCCGCGGCGTCGGCCGGGTGATCAAGTGGGGCCGACAGGTGGCGTTCACCGAGGGCGAACTGTTCGACCCAGAGGGCCGGATGCTGGCCAAGGCGACCGGCACGGCCATTCCGACGCCGTTCAAGACCTTCAAGACCTGAATGCCCGGAGCCGCACGCCTGGTGGCGATCGCTGCCGCACTCTGGCTGGCGGCGTCGGGCGTGGCGCGCGCATCGGCGTTTTCCGACTGGTCCGCGGTGGTCGTGGCCGGCGACTGGCACGCCCACGACGGGGGCCCCTCCGAGGCGTTCGACAACGCCCGCCGCGATGTGACGCTGGCCTTGGGCCGGGCCGGGTTCCAGGCCCAGAATATCCGCCAGTTCTCCGTGCGGCCCGAACGCTACAAGGATGCCCGGCCTGAGAAGTCGGAGATGCGCGGCATCTACAACGCGCTGGTCGATCTGTCGGGCAAGGCGCAGGGTGGCTGCCTGTTCTATATGACCTCGCATGGCCTGCCGCAGGGCGCCCAGCTGGACCAGGGCATCCTGGCGCCAGGGGTTCTGGCCGGCATGCTGGACCAGAGCTGCGGCAAGCGGCCCACGGTGGTCGTCATCTCAGCCTGCTATTCCGGCGTGTTCGTTCCAGCCCTGGCCAAGCCGAACCGCATGGTGCTGACCGCCGCCCGGCCCGACCGCACCAGCTTCGGCTGCGGTCAGGACAACAAGTATCCGTTCTTCGACGATTGCTTCCTGTCGTCCATGGACGGGGCGCGAGACTTCAGCGCCCTGGCGCCCAAGGTGCGCGAATGCGTGAGGCTGCGCGAAATCGTCGAGAAAATGACCCCGCCGTCCGAACCCCAGGTCTGGATCGGCGGCGAGTTGCGCCCGATCCTGCCCCTCTATGCATTCGAGACGACCGCGAAGGCGAACTGACTTGATCGTGCTGGGTTTTTGGGGCCGCGCCGGGCCGTTGCTGGCGGCGCTCGGCGCGATGTTGCTGGGCGGCGCCGCCACCGCTCAGACCGCCCTTCCCGCCACGCCGGTTCCTTATCCGCAGCTCCAGGCCAGAGCCGCGCCGCCGGCCGCCAGACCCGCAAGCGCGACACCCCCCCGAGCCGCCGGTCCGACGACGGCCGCCCCTGTCGCCGCCGCAGAACTCGAGGCGTTCGTCGACGGCTGGATGACCGACGCGATGCGGCGCGACCACATACCCGGTGCGACGGTCTCCATCGTGCAGAACGGCCAGGTGATCCTGAAGAAGGGCTACGGCTTCGCCGACATCTCGGCGGGCAGGCGCGTCGATCCGGACCGGACCCTGTTCCGCATCGGGTCGATCTCGAAGACCTTCACCTGGATCCTGTTGATGAAGGAGGTCGAGGCGCGACGCATACGCCTGGACCGCCCCGTAAACCTCTATCTGCCGGATAAGGTTCGGCTGCCGGGCACGTCGCGCGATGTGCTGGTCCGGCACCTGCTGGACCATTCCGCCGGGTTCGAGGATCGGGCGCTGGGACACCTGTTCGAGAACAATTCGCGACGCGTGCGGCCGCTCGACCTCTACCTGCGGCAGGAGCGGCCCAGTCAGGCGCGAGCCGCCGGCCTGTTGTCGAGCTACTCGAACTATGGCGCTGCCTTGGCTGGCGAAGCCGTCGCCTTCGTGGGCGGCAAGACATTCGAGCGGCGGGTCGAGGACGAGATCGCCATGCCGCTGGGGATGAACCACACGACCTTCCGCGAGCCGCGCAACGAACGGCGCGGCCTGCCCGCCGCCATGCCGGAGCGGCTGCGCGGCGATATCGCCAAGGGCTACGGCTGGCGGAACGCCGGCTGGGTCGCCAACGACTACGAGTTCATCGGCCAGGCCGCGCCGGCGGGATCCGCGTCGTCCACCGCCGGCGACATGAGCCGCTACATGCTCATGCTGCTTGGCGATGGACGCCTCGACGCAACCTCCATCTTCGGTCCGCTGGCCGCGCGGGCGTTCCGCACGCCGCTGCGCGCCACGCCGCCGGGGATTAACGGCTGGGCACACGGGTTCATGACCTTCGACCTGCCGGGCGGGCACAAGGGCTATGGCCACTGGGGCGACACGCTGGCGTTCCACTCGAACATGACGCTGGTCCCCGCCATGAACCTGGGCGTGTTCGTCTCGACCAATGGCGAGGACGGTCGCGATCTGGCGGTGGGACTGCCCGCCGCGGTGCTGCGCCATCTGAATTCCGCGCCGACGAACGCCTACCGTCCAGGGCAATCAGCCCTCACCGAGGCCGCCCGGATGTTCGAGGGCGACTATCTGACCACTCGCCGCGCTAAGGGCGGCCTGGAGGGGTTCGTCACCCTGCTGAACGGCGGCGTGAAGGTGATGGTGACCTCCGGAGGGCGGCTTATCACCACCCGCAACGGCCATAGCGAGGCCTGGACGCTGGAGGGACCGGCCAGCGACGGCCGGTTCATCTCGACGACGAGCGATGAGCGCCTGGCGTTCCAGGTGCGTGACAGCCGCGCAGACAGCTTCCTGACCGGTAGCCATGCCGAAGTGCTGCAGCGCGCCGAAGGCGTAAACTCGCCGGTGCTGATGACGAGCCTGGCGGCGCTGACCGCCTTTGCGGCGATGGCGACCCTGGCTGGTGCGGCCCGCCGCAACCGACGCGAGCTGCGCCAGAACCAGATTCAGGCCAGGGCGGGCATGGTCCAGACGTTGCAGGCGGGCCTATGGGTTGGCGCCATGGTGTTGTTCGCCCTCTGGGTCAGCCGCGCCTCGGACGTGCAGGCGATCATGTACCGCTGGCCAGGCGCGCTGCTGGTCGCCGCATCGGCCTGCGCGCTGGTGGCTGCGGCGCTGACGATCGTCACGATCGCGGCGGCTCCGGGGATCTGGCAAGGGGGGCGCCGTGTCGAGTCCTGGACCGGCGCGCGCAAGGCCTTCTTCACGACCACGGTGTTGATCTATGCCGCCTTTTCCGTGCTGCTGGCGCTGCACGGCGCCCTGGAGCCCTGGAGCCGGTAACGGTCTTTCCGGCTCCGCTTAAACGCAGCCTTAACCAAGCACTGGGAAATTCCTGCCTAGCTTAGAGGGGCGGGACGTTTTGAACGGTCTGTTGGGCGCACTACAGCGGTTTGGCATCGGTCGTCTGGCTGCGATCCTGGGGATCGGGGCCGGGGTCGCCGCGGTGCTGGCCGCCATCTTCATGGGCCTGGGCCAGCCCAAGGCGCTGCTCTATTCGAACCTGGATCTCAAGGAAGCCGGATCGATCACCGGCGCCCTGGACCAGGCGGGCGTCAAGTACGAGGTCAAGGGCGACGGTTCGACGATCATGGTGCCCCGCGACGAGGTCGCCTCGACCCGCCTGATGCTGTCCGGCAAGGGGCTGCCGACGGCTGGATCGGTCGGCTACGAAATCTTCGACGAGGCCAACGCGCTGGGCCAGACCGACTTTGTCCAGCAACTGAACCGGCAGCGGGCGCTGGAGGGCGAGTTGGCGCGCACGATCCGCGCGCTGGACGGGATCACTTCGGCCCGCGTCCACCTGGTTCTGCCCAAGCGCCAGTTGTTCGAAGAGGAAGCCGAGCAGCCGGCCGCCTCGGTGAGCATCGGCGTGGGCGGACGCGAGCCTACCCCAGAGCAGGTGCGGGCGATCCAGAACCTGGTGGCCGGCGCGGTCCCGAACCTGCGCCCCGACCGCGTGACGGTCGTGGACCAGCACGCCAAGACCCTGTCCGGCGGCGAGACCGGGATGGCCGCCGAGGCCGACGGCCGCAAATCCGAGGTCGAAAATCG